>NZ_JACARZ010000235.1:0-509 GCF_013386315.1 Pseudomonas sp. P7779
CTATTGGAGGCCGACACTTGAGCCGCAAAGGCTCGTGATCGAGCAATGCAGCACGGCCACCAAGATGGACAACAGGTCGGTTGGATTTTCAGAAACGGCTCATGCATTTGCGGTCGTGCACCGTGTAGAAAGCAGGCTCCTCTGCCAACTTTCTCAGGAGCACGCAATGTATGACGGCATCTCAGCTGCAAACTATGCAGCAAGCAATATCGAGCCGAATAGTGTGGGCCGCTGCGCAGAATACGTGCGCAAGGCGATTGAATGGGGCGGTATTTCTTTGCAGCGCACCCGCTCGGCAAAGGACTACGGCCCATCATTGCTGGCCGCCGGGTTCCATGAGGCGATAGGCTCGCCGATGAAGGGAGACGTGATCGTGATTCAACCCGCCCCCGGGCACCCTCACGGACACATGGCGATCTACGATGGCTCCCACTGGATATCAGACTTCAAGCAGCTTCATGGTTTCTATCCTGGCCCGGCGTACAGAAGCGCCAAACCGGCCTACAAGA
>NZ_JACARZ010000236.1:0-307 GCF_013386315.1 Pseudomonas sp. P7779
GCCCTGCGACTTGTGGATCGTCATCGCGTACGCCAGGCGCATGTCGTCCAGATCGTCGAACGGCACTGCCACGTGTTTGCCGTCGAACGACACGTGCAGGACCGAGTTGTCGTCATCGACGGCCTCAACCAGGCCCATGTCGCCGTTGAAGATCTCCAGGTCGTAGTTGTTGCGGGTCTGCAAGACCTTGTCGCCAACACCGAAGCACGCGCCATAGCGGCGAACGACGGCCGACGGATGAGGGTTGATGGCCTGCTGCAACGCTTCGTTGAGCGCTCCAACTCCGCATGCGCCCTTGTTCATCGGC
>NZ_JACARZ010000028.1:0-31737 GCF_013386315.1 Pseudomonas sp. P7779
CTTTCGGTTGATACATGCGCCGACTGACACACCGCCTTCGCGAGCAAGCCCGCTCCCACATTTTTATCTGTGTTGATTCAAAAAACTCAGTCGCATGCTTGACCATTTTGAATGAATAGGTTTTGATTGCCTTCGTTATCTTTCGAAACGAAACTTATCATCACCATGTCGAAACGAAATACACCCCAACGTCGCCACAACATCCTTGCCATGCTCACCGAGCAAGGTGAAGTCAGCGTGGACGAATTGGCCAAGCGTTTCGAAACCTCGGAAGTCACCATCCGCAAGGACCTAGCGGCCCTCGAAAGTAACGGTCTGTTGCTGCGTCGCTACGGTGGCGCCATCACCATGCCTCAGGAACTGGTCGGTGATCCGGCACAGCCCATTTCGGCCTACAAGCGCGCCATCGCCCGTGCGGCCGTCCGGCGTTTGCGGGAACACGCGCGCATCATCATCGACAGCGGCAGCACCACCGCGGCCATGATCCCCGAATTGGGCCACCAGCCCGGCCTGGTGGTGATGACCAACTCCCTGCACGTTGCCAGCGCCTTGAGCGACCTGGAACACGAGCCGGTATTGTTGATGACCGGCGGCACCTGGGACCCGCATTCGGACTCGTTCCAGGGTCAGGTCGCCGAACAGGTACTGCGTTCCTACGATTTCGACCAGCTCTTTATTGGTGCCGATGGCATCGACCTGGAGCGCGGCACCACCACCTTCAACGAATTACTGGGGCTGAGCCGCGTCATGGCCGAAGTCGCCCGCGAAGTGGTGGTGATGGTCGAGTCCGACAAGATTGGCCGCAAGATCCCCAACCTGGAACTGCCCTGGAGCAGCGTCCATACCCTTATTACCGATGATCGCCTGCCACTTGAGGCCCGCGACCAGATTCAAGCCCGCGGCATCACGCTGATTTGCGCGGCAGTCATTTAGGAGAGAAACCATGTGTGGAATTGTTGGCGCAGTCGCTGAACGAAACGTCACTGCCATTTTGCTCGAAGGCCTCAAACGCCTGGAATACCGTGGCTACGATAGCGCCGGTGTGGCGCTCTTTACCAACGCCGGCAAGCTTGAGCGCATGCGTCGCCCGGGCAAGGTCAGCGAACTCGAACAAGCACTGGCCGGTGAGCCGCTGGTAGGCCGCCTGGGTATCGCCCACACCCGTTGGGCCACCCACGGCGCGCCGTGCGAACGCAATGCTCACCCGCACTTCTCCGGTGACCTGGCGGTTGTGCACAACGGCATCATCGAAAACCACGAAGTGCTGCGTGAACAACTCAAAGGCCAGGGTTATGTCTTCACCTCGGACACCGACACCGAAGTCATCGCCCACCTGCTGAACCACAAGCTCAAGGACATCGGCGACCTGACCAACGCTCTCAAGGCCACCGTCAAGGAACTGCATGGCGCCTATGGCCTGGCCGTGATCAGCGCCAGCCAGCCTGACCGCCTGGTCGCCGCCCGCAGCGGCAGCCCATTGGTGATCGGCCTGGGCCTGGGCGAGAACTTCCTCGCCTCCGACCAACTGGCCCTGCGTCAGGTGACTGACCGCTTCATGTACCTGGAAGAAGGCGACATCGCCGAAATCCGCCGTGAAAGCGTGCAGATCTGGGACGTTGACGGCCAGTCCGTGGAACGTGAGGCCGTGCAGTACCGCGACGGCGCCGAGGCCGCCGACAAGGGCGAGTTCCGCCACTTCATGCTCAAGGAAATCCACGAGCAACCGGCCGTGGTGCAACGCACCCTGGAAGGTCGCCTGAGCCAGAACCAGGTATTGGTGCAAGCCTTCGGCCCGCAAGCTGCTGAGCTGTTCGCCAAAGTGCGCAACGTGCAAATCGTCGCCTGCGGCACCAGCTACCACGCCGGTATGGTCGCCCGTTACTGGCTGGAAGAACTGGCCGGCATCCCGTGCCAGGTCGAAGTCGCCAGCGAATTCCGCTACCGCAAGGTGGTGGTGCAGCCCGACACTCTGTTCGTGACCATCTCCCAGTCCGGCGAAACCGCCGACACCCTGGCCGCCCTGCGCAACGCCAAGGAACTGGGCTTCCTCGGCAGCCTGGCGATCTGCAACGTCGGCATCAGCTCCCTGGTGCGCGAGTCCGACCTGACCCTGCTGACCCAGGCCGGTCGTGAAATCGGCGTGGCATCCACCAAGGCCTTCACCACCCAGTTGGTCGGCCTGTTGTTGCTGACCCTGTCCCTGGGCCAGGTTCGCGGCACGCTGGGCGAAGGCGTCGAGGCACACCTGGTCGAAGAACTGCGCCGCCTGCCGGCCCGCCTGGGTGAAGCCCTGGCCATGGACAGCACTGTGGAGAAAGTCGCTGAGCTGTTCGCCGACAAACACCACACCCTGTTCCTCGGCCGTGGTGCGCAATACCCGGTGGCAATGGAAGGTTCGCTCAAACTCAAGGAAATCTCCTATATCCACGCCGAAGCCTACCCGGCCGGTGAGCTCAAGCACGGTCCGCTGGCCCTGGTGGATGACGACATGCCAGTCGTTACCGTCGCGCCGAACAACGAACTGCTGGAGAAGCTCAAGTCCAACCTGCAGGAAGTGCGCGCCCGTGGCGGCCAACTGATCGTGTTCGCCGACGAGAAGGCCGGCATGACCAATGGCGAAGGCACCCACGTCATCAACATGCCGCACATCCACGACACCCTGTCGCCGATCCTCTACACCATCCCGCTGCAGCTGCTGTCGTATTACGTGGCTGTGCTGAAGGGCACCGACGTTGACCAGCCGCGTAACCTGGCGAAGTCGGTGACGGTGGAATAAGCCGCACCCGAACCACCAAAACCCCCGTTCTTCGGGGGTTTTGTTTTTTCAGGCTACCGAGCATCGGGTCTTGCCGTTTCTGTGGACTAATTCCGGGAGTATTCCCCTGCTTTACCCCTAGAATGCGCCCTGTGGATAACTAGCCAGGGAATGCCGCCGCCATGAACATCGAACTGCTGATCGCCGGTATCGTCGTGCTGATTATTGTCGTCGGCCTGGTCGGCTGGCTGGTGGGGGTCTACAACGGCCTGGTGATGCGCCGCAACGATGTGGATAAAGCCTTCGCCAACATCGACGTGCTGCTCAAACAGCGGGCAGACCAGATTCCCGACCTGATGCGCGTGGTGCAAACCGCCATGAACCATGAGAACGCGCTGTTCACCCGCCTCAGCGACGCCCGCACCGCGTACCTCAACGCCAGCAGCCTCACCGATAAAGTCGATGCCTCCAACCAGCTCAATACGGCGCTCAAGTCGGTGATTGCAGTGGCCGAGAATTATCCGACGCTGATCTCCGGCCCCAACATGGTCGAGTTGCAGCAGGCGATCTCGGCAGTGGAGGAACGCATCGCCGACCGTCGCGAGTTCTTCAATGAGTCGGTCAACCTCTACAACATCGCCATCGCGATTTTTCCTGATCTGTTCTTCGCCAAGATGCTCGGCTATCAGCGCATTCCGCTGCTGGCCATCAGCGCCGAAGAAACCCGCTACGACGGCGTGAAGCTTGAGGTGCCGGGGGCATGAAAACCACCCAGGCAGGGGTTGTCACAAAAAAACCAGCGTGGAAAACCCTGGTGGCACTGGTCTTTCTCGCCGGCTTTATTGGCCTGATGGTCTACGCCCCGACGATCCTGGTGGCGCTGTTTTTTCCTGTGTGCATCCTGATCGGACTGCTGGCCAGCTTCGGCCCCAATTTCTATCGCACCGAACAGCGCCTGGCCACCAGCCAGATACGCTCATTGGCCATGGGGCTGGTGGAAGTGAACGGCAAGGTGATCGTCGACACGTCCCTGATCTCCCCGGTCCACGGCAAGCCTTGCGCGGGTTACGTGTGGGTCATCGAAGAAGGCACCAAAGACAAGGATGGCGATTGGAGCTGGAGCCAGGTCTCGGCCGAGGCTCGCTGCAATGACTTCCGCCTGCAGGACGCCACCGGTGAAGTGACAGTGATTGCCGAGGGTATCGACCTGTTCGGCAAGAAGCGCCCTGACGACCATGAATGGATCAGCAGCTCCCGCCGCCAGGGCGAACTGCTCCTCACCCAGGATATGCAGGTGATGCTGATTGGCGACGCCTGCGAGCGTGCGGGCAAGACGGTGATTGCCCAGGGCCGGCAACCTGACGCGATGTTCGGCCTGGCCGAGACCAAGGAGGTGGAAAACCGCCGTGTGCTGGCGCCGCTGTGGCGCGCCGGTGGTTTCTACGCGGTGGTGGTGGGTTTGATCGGCGTCGGCATCATGGCCATGACGCCGGAACATTTTGCCCAACTGCATTTGCCGGGCCCCGCCACCTACCAGCAAATGGCAGAGCTGAATCCCGCCTATCGGTTTCTGGCCTGGTTGTACCGTGACAATGGCTTCGTGATTCCTTTCATGGCCGCGTTTGGCTTCTTGCTGACGATGTTTGTGGTGTTGCTCGCGCTGCGGCTCTTGCTGCCCACGGGCATGCGCCTGGCGGTAGGCCGCGTGCTGGGCGCCTGGATGGGCCTAGGCATGGTGATTGGCGGCGTAGTGACCTTGCTGCTGGTGGTGGCCCAGGTGGACACCATGAAGGTGTTCCTGGTGTGGATGATGATTCTGCTGGGCACCCTGGTGTTTTCGATCTTTGAGCAACGCAAGCTAGGGGTGGCGTACAAGCATTTCGCAAAAGATGCCGGCACTGCCGGTTTAGGCGACGAAGACGCCTGATCAGGGTACAAACTCAACCTTCAAGCCTCGGCTGGCGCTGCGGCCCTGATCGTCAGTGACCCGCAACCGGTACTCCCCCGACTTACCCGGCCGCCAGTTCAGCGTGGTTTGCGGCGGGCCCTGGCCGATCAGGGTCTGGTCGGCGAACCAATACAGCGTCAGTGCATCACTGGCCGCATTGGCGTTCAGCGGGATGCTTTCCTGGGGCTGGGACAGGCGCAGGTGGTAGCTGACCTGGGTCAGCGGCGAGCGAATCTGTGGCGCTTCGCTTTGATCGCCGACATGGTTGGGTTGGCAGCTTTTCTGCACATTGGGCGGCGTACGCCGGGGCAGCCCTGCGGCGCGGAACAGCCGCTGCACATCGCTGGGCCAGAACTCGAAGACTTCTTCACGGGTGTACTGCGGGTCGAACGGCGGGCACGCGGCCTTGCCGGTGCGGGTGTCGATCAGCACCGGGCGGTGCAGGTTGGACACCCGAATCGGTGACACGCCGGGGATGTACCAGGTCTTGCGGGTACGTGGGCACCAACGGTTGGGCAAGTCACCAGAGGCCGCGCAGACGTCGATGCGGATCAGCCCGGCGGGCGGCTTGTCGGGTTTGATCACCACATTGGGCAAGGCCAGCGGCAGGGCGTCGGCGATACGGAAGAACAGCGGTGCCGCAGTTTTCGCACCGATAAACTCAGGATTCGGACGCCCATCGAAGTTGCCCACCCACACCACCAGCACGTACGGGCCTACGAGGCCGGCGCTCCATGCATCATGAAAACCCCAGGACGTGCCGGTCTTCCAGGCCGTACGCCAGTGGCGCCCCGGCAGCCCGTCCGGGCGCGGGTTGCGCCGCAGCATGTCGCGCACCATAAACGCGGCCTGCGGCGTGAGTAGCTGGGCGCCAGTGGTTTGCGGCTGTTCCTGCAAATAGCGCAGCGGCCGCAAATGCCCGTCACCAGCCAGCATCACATACAGCCGCGCCAGCTCCTCGGGCGTCATCTCGCCGCCGCCCAAGGCCAGCGCCAAGCCGTAATGGCTTTCGCCGCGCAGGCCCTTGATCCCGGCCCTTTGCAGCAATCCGTAGAGTGACGGAGAGCGGGTTTGGCTGGCCAGCCACACCGCCGGAATATTGCGGCTGCGAATCAGCGCGTCGCGGGCTGTCACCGGACCGACAAAACTACCGTCGAAATTTTCCGGCTGGAAGTAGCCGAAGTTACTCGGCATGTCCTTGAGGATGCTCATGGGGTGGATCACCCCTTGGTCCAGCGCCAGCCCATACAGGAATGGCTTGAGGGTGGAGCCCGGCGAGCGCCGCGACAACACGCCGTTGACCTGGCCGTGGATGCTTGTGGATAAGTAGTCTGCCGAGCCCACCAGGGCTTTTACGCTCTGGTCGCGGCTGTCGATCAGGATCGCCGTGGCGTTTTCCACACCGCTGCTGCGGCGCTCGGCGATGAAGCCGGTGACCAGCCGTTCCAGCAATTGTTGCAGCGCCAGGTTGAGGGTGCTGTTCAACTCATTGCCGGTTTGCGAGGCCAGCAACTGTTCGCTCAGGTGCGGCGCGAGAAACGGGATCTGCTGGCGGTTGCGGGCTTCCAGCGGCAGGTCCAGCAAACTGTCGTTACGCGGATCCTGTGGATACGTTTCCCGCCAGTCCGCCATCAGCCGTTGCCGGGCGGTTTGCAGGGAAGGCCCAAAGCGCGCCCGACGACCCGGTTGCTGGGGAATCACGGCCAGCGCGAGGGCTTCCGACAAGGACAACTGCGCCGCTGACTTGCCAAAATAGATCCGGCTGGCCGCTTCGGCACCTTCGATATTGCCGCCCATGGGCGCCAGGTTGAGGTAGGCCTCAAGGATGTCGTGCTTGCTGTAACGCGCCTCCAGCCACAGTGCCAGGGCCATCTGCTGCAGCTTGCCGGGCACTTGGCGAGTATTGAGATCCCACAAGCGCCTGGCCAGTTGCATGCTCAGGGTCGAACCGCCCTGACGCTGGCCGCCGCTATAGGTGGCCATGGCCGCCCGCAATAACGCCGGGGGATTGACACCGGGGTGCCAGTAGAAATTGCGGTCTTCCTTGAGCAGCAACGCCTCCACCAGTGACGGAGAAATCCGTTCCAGGGGTAGCCACAGGCGATATTGCCCGTCAGCCGCCAGGGTCATGCGCAGCAGCGAACCGTCATCGGCCAGCACCACCCGTGAGGAGGTGGCTGCCTGTTCCAGCGGCGCGTGGGGCCACAACCGTAGCCCCGCCAGAATCAACGCCGCTGCCAGCAGCGGCGTCAGGCTTTTAAGGCTTGGTAATTTCAAGCTGGCCTACTTTGCCGCGTCCTTGCAGGGTGGTTTCGTACATGCCCTCGGCGTAGGCCGGTGGCGTATTGAAGGTACCGGCGTTGGTGGCGCGCACGCGGTACACGAAGGTGCCTACATCCCGCAGCGCGGTGCCGTACAACACCACTCGGTCATCACGCACGTCGACGTAGTCCGGTTGCCAGTTGCTCAAGTCGGTCTCGCCAATCGGCGCCTGCCAGGCGTCGGCTTCTTCGGTGTCTTCGCCGGTTTCAACGTACTCCGAATCGTCGCCTTCGCTTTCCTCGGTGCTGGCCGCTTCCGGCTCCGGCGGCAAGTTATACACAGGCTCGACACCACCCGGCAGCAAGTCGACCACCGCCACTTGCTGCACCTGATCACGGTCGGTGGCGCGCAAGCGCAGGCGCACCAGGAACTCATCGCCTACCGCGACCTTGCTGACTGGATTGCCTTTGAGGTCGAGGTATTCGTGGATGATTTCCAGGCCGCTGTTGATCGGCTTGAGGTTGGCGCCCTTGTCATAGCCCGCTTCGCTCAGCATGTAGAACGCCGCCGGGCCGTCGGATTTTTCCATCTGCAGTTTTTGCGTACCGGCAGGCACCACCGCACGTGGCGGCTGGCCGGCCATCTGCAACAACTGTTGCTGCTTGTCGCTGAGCCATGCGGTGGCCTTGAGGGTCATGTCGCTTTGGGCGCGCTGGCCGTAATTGTCCAGGGCCCGCAGCAACAGTGCCGCCGACAGCGAGTTGTAGCGTTGCTCGTTGAGGCGCTTGCCGAGTTTATCCAGCAGGCTTGTCGGCACATCGTCGAGCATTTCCGGGAAGTGCCGCGCGAGCAAATGCAGGTGCTCGGCGTCGTGTACCAGCGGGTCGTAATACAGGCCGTCGCTGTTCCATTTATCCGATAGGGAAAGCCACGGCACCTTGCGGAACAAGGTATCGGCCTGACGATCCTGCTTGAGCAGCTTGTAGCTGGCGGCCAGGTACGCCGCGCCAATGTCGTTCTGCCAGGTGTCCTTGAAGTAGCTTTCGTAGCGCTCGCGGATATCGCTCAAGGCGCCGCTCACCAGAATCCCCTGACGGCTCAGGAGGTAACTGGCGTAGGCGCGGTTGCGCAATTCCGACAGGCCTTCGCTCGGGCCGTTGGCCAGGTCGGTGAGGTACGCGTTGGAACGTTGCAGCAGGTCTTCCGGCACCGGCAGCCCGCGCTCCCTGGCTTCGATCAGGAAGTCGGTGGCGTACAGGCTGGCATACGGCGCCACATCCGGGTTGGCCGCCCACAAGCCGAAACCGCCGGCCTGGTTCTGCCGTTGACGCAGCATGCGCACCGCACCGCTGAAAGCCTGCTCGGCCTCCGGCGCGTTACCACCCCAGATCAACGCCGGCATGGCCTTGGACACCAATTGCTCGGTGCAGGCGTAGCCATAGTCATCCAGGTAATGCTTGAGGCCGTTGGCCCATACCAGCGGCGAAGCGGCGACGCCCAACTGCACATCGCGCAACTGGCTGAACAGCTCGCGGGTCGGTTTCAGCTCTTTGCTGGCGCTGTCGAAACGGCCCAGGCTCAGGGCCACCCGATGCTCGCTCAAGGGTCGGATCGAAGTGGTTTCCGCCACCTGGATACGCTTGCCATCCGGCAGCACCGCGACGAAGCGCAAGTCGGCCGAGCCTAGGGTTTCCCCAACCTTGATCTTGAACTCGGCAACACCCTCCTTGCGCGGTTGCAGGGCCAGGGTGCTGGCCTTGTCGCCTTGCACCTGCAGGCCATCGCTGGTCTGCAATTCAAACTTCACGTCCGCCGCCGCGTCCAGGTTGCTGAACACCCCGGCGCTGACGCTGAACACATCCCCCGGTGCGACAAAGGCCGGCACGTTCGGCGTGATCACCAGCGGCCCGCGCACTTCGGTGTTGGCCTCGCTGACGCCCACGCTGTCGCTGTCCACGGCCACCGCAAACAGGTGCAGCTTGCCATTGAAGCTGTCCGGAACCTGGTAATGCAGCACGGTTTCACCGGCCGGCAAGTCCACCAGGCCAGACCACCAGGCCACAGGCGGCTGATGTTTACGCTTGAACGGGTTGAGGTGGTTGGCCAGGGCGCCTTCCGTATCGCCACCCGGCGCTGCCCCACTGAGCAGGCGGCTGAATTCCGGCAGGATCAGGTCAAGGATCTGACTGGTGCCGACCTCCAGTGCACGCTTCTGGAAGAAGAAGCCCAACGGGTCCGGCGTCTGGTAGCGCGCCACTTGCAGGATGCCTTCGTCCACCGCGTAGACCACTGCGCGGCCAGGGCGGTCGGCGTTGACCTTGATATCCAGGGTCTGCCCCGGCTCGATCTTCGCCGGGCCTTCGACTTTCAGCGCCATGCGCCGCGCGTCGAGGTTGATACTGAACGGCACTACGCCGTAGGACAGCGGGCTCATGTAGACCTCGGACGAACCAATGTCCCGTACGAACTGCACGTTGACGTAGGCATTGCCCTCAAGCCCCGCAGGAACGCGGATGTGTTGCACGCTGTTGGTGCTGTCGGCCTTGAACCACTGCTGGGTGTAGACCTTGTCCCGCTCGATGGTGATCAACCCGGCGCCGGTGTACGGCGCGCGAATGCTGATGGCGATCTCATCACCGGTGGCGTAGCTGCGTTTATCCAGGCGCAGTTGCAGTTCGGCGTTGCGCTCCAAGGAGCGCGAGGTGTTGCCCCGGCCGGCGACGCTGTAGTCGATCTGGTTCAGCAGGTTGCCGTTGGCGTCCTTGAGTTGCAGGGTGAAATCGCCCGGGGTGCCGGTGTTCAGGGTTTGCTTGGCGCCGTCCTTGGTCATCACCAGCGGCGAGGCCGGCTGGCTGATGTTCTTGATGCGCGACTCGTATTTGTAGGTGCCGTTGGATTGCTTCACCAGCACCGAGACGTAGCGGTGCTCGACCACTTCACTGGTCAGGCCGTCGACTGCGACTGGCGTGAGGTCTGGCGCCACGGCCAGCCATTGCACTTCACGCGGAGCGTCCTTGGCGACGAAAGACAGCGAATCCTTGCTCTTCACACCCACCAGGTACGGCGCCGCCGACACCAGCAATGCGCTTTGTGCGGCGACGTTGCGACCGCCTTCGGCTTCGTACACCTGGGTCATCACTTGCAGGCGGTAGGTGCTGTTGGCGAAGCGTTGCAGGTTCAGGTCCAGCACCGCCTGGCCATTGTCGTCGACGGTGGTTTCGGCCAGGTCTTCGGAGCTGGCTTCTTCCAGCGAGTCATTCAGGCGGAAGCGGTAATCCGGGTAGCGATCAAAGGCCGCGAGCGTGGGGCTCAGGGACATTTTCGCCGTGACGCGACGACCCGCCGCCGGAGCGCCGAACAAGTGCATCGCGGTGACCTTGGCCACCACCTGGTCCGGCGGGATCCAGCCCAGCACCGGTGTATCGTGCAGGCTCAGGCTGACTTTCATCCGGTCCGGTTCAAAGTCGCGGACCTTGAAGCTGACGCTGCCCAGGTCGGTACGACGCTGCTTCTCACCGATCAGTTGCAGGGTCGCGGTGTAATCGCCGGATGGCGCTACTTCGCTGCTTGGGAAATCGAAGGTTTCAAAACCGCTGGCCGACAGTTTCAACGGCTGGCGAATCACCTCAAGGCCACGGGGGTCGGTGATCTGCAACTCAACCGGCAGGCCTTGCAGGGCGCCTTTCCAGTCGCCGCTGCGCACGATCATGCCCAGGTGCGCGGTCTCGCCGGGCCGGTACAGGCCGCGATCGGTAAACAGGTAGGCGCTGAGGCGATTGATCGCACCGTCCTCTTCCAGGCCGCCTACATCAAAGCGTGACAAATCCAGCTGTTGCGACTGACGGGCAATCGGCAGGAAGGATTGGTCATTGCCGCGACTGACCACATACATCAACGGCGTTTTCTCACGGCGCAATTCATCCAGCTTGGCGAAGTGCGCGTGACCTTCGGCGTCGGTATGGCCGCTGGCGACCGGCAAACCGTTGCGGCCGATGATATCGACCTGGGCGTCGGACACCGGCGAGCCGTTGCCGATGGACTGCACGTACACATCGTGGCTGCCATCGCTGGAGCGCTTGGCGATGATGCCCAAGTCGGTGACCACGATGAAACGCAGGTCGCTGGTGGTGTTGCGCGAGTAGTCGAAGGTGCGATCAGCCGGGTCGTCCTGCGGGCTCAGCTTGAGCACAAAAATCCCCCGGCGGCCGCCGTTGGCCGTCAGGTAGCTGCTCAGGTCGACATTGTCGTAGACGGTTTTCGACGGGTCGCCAGCCGACAGCGGAATGTCCAGGCTCTGACGCTCCACCATCCGGTCGAAGTAGTCATTGGCAAAATTCGGTCGGGCAAAGCTGCCGCTGCTCTGGTCCACCAGGTGTTGCAACTGGTTGGGCAGCAGGCGCGCGATTTCCACATGGGCGCCGGGTACGCCACGGGCCATGAAGCCCAGGCGTTTTTCGCCGGTGAGGCTGAGCAGGGCGCCGTCGGACAGGAACTGCAGCGTGCGTGGATAAGCCGGCATGCTCACGAGAGAGGCTGTCGGATTTTTCGCCAGGTAGCCGCCGATGGCTTCCAGGTTGGCCGGCACCCGCACATACAGGGCGCGGCCCGGCGGGGCCTTGAACTTGAAGGCGTGCAGGGTATTCAGCGGTTCGACGCTCGGCACGTGGGTCAGCTTGACCTTGGTGCTGCTGGCCAGCAGTTTGTCGTCGATGTCTTGCAGGTTCCAGGGGCGGGTATCGTCCTCGGCTTTTTCCGGCAGCATCCAGGCCTGCACCTTGTTGGCGATGGTCTCGTCGGCCACGGCGCTGGAACTGCTGAACATCAACACCGGCTCGGGTTCGCCGCGCTCGTTGTCGACAAAGCTGACTTCGGCGCCGGTAAAGGTCAGGCGATAGCGGCCGGGCACGGTGACTTCGGCCACCAGCGGCGCCGAGCTGGGATTGCCGCCATCACGGGCCTTGAGGCCTTCATCGAGCTTGGCGCTGACCGGGGTGCTTTCCAGTGGGGTGGCCAGGGCGGCAGAGCGCACAAAGGCGTTGAGCTTGTGTTCGTCGAAGGTGATTTCCGGGCGATTGGGCAGTTGCGCATCGCGGTAGGCCAAGCCTTTGCCGAGAGTGACCGAGGCACGTTTGCGTACGCTGTCTTCGTCTACCGGGTGGGAAAAGTGGAAGGTCGCTACCAGCTGTTTCTGCGTCGGGTTGCTCGGGTCCTGGTACAGCTCGTTTTGCGTCAAGGTGGCGCGGAACGGCTGGGTGGAGAATTGGCTGGTGTATTGGCTGAGCAGTACGCCGTCGGCCAACAGGTTCTTCTTGGCCAGGTCGATGGTGTAGTGGGCGTCGACGGGCCAGTCTTTTTCCGGGGTGAACACCAGGCTGCGGTCATCCGCCCAGCGCCAGGCGCCGGCGATGGCAGGCTTGAGGGTGATGCCTTCGGTGACCGGCTTGCCGATGGCCGCCAGCGGGGCCACGGATTCGGCGAAGCGTACCTGCAAGTTATCCACAACCGGTTGCGGCTGGGTGTAATCCGTCAGGTTGGGCTTGTGCAGCGAATAACCCACGGTGTGGGGCTGTGGCAGGTGGGAATACCAGTGCCAGCCGTAAAAGCCCGCGGCCAGCACGAGTACCAGGGCCAGCGCGCCGCCCGCAGCCTGGCGCGGATAAGCCCGGGCCTTGTGGCCGACGTTGACCAGGCCGTTGCCTGTGGCTTGCAGCCAGCGCGGCGGCTGCCACTGGCCGAACAGGCTGCGCGCCAACCATCGAACGGCGCTGAACAGAACACTCACCACTGAGATCAAGGCCCCGAAAAAACGGCGGCTGGTCGCTTTTAACGAATCAAACATGGTGAGCATCCCTGGCAATGTGTCGCGTATCTTACACGTCTCTTTGATACAAAAGATGACGGCAAATGCGCCGCAAAGCTCAGGCTTGCTGTACGAAGGTGAGGCGTATCGCAAAACCGATCAAAAGACTGCCAAACAGCCATTGCTGAAGGCGCTGGGCGGACGGGCTGCGCTCCAGCCAGCGGCCGATTCTTGCGCCGGCCAATCCATAGCAACTGTCGAAGCCCAGGCCAACCGCCACCAGAATCGCCCCCAGCAGCGCGAACTGTGCAGTCACCGATGCGCCATGTGGATCAATGAATTGCGGCAGCAGCACGGAGCAGAACAGCAGCGCCTTGGGGTTGAGCAGGTTTGTCAGCAACCCCCGCTGGAAGGCTTCGCGCCAGGCATGCGCCGGCGCCGTGCTGTGCTCGGCGTTCAGGTTGGGCAGCAGGTTTGAGCGCAGGCACTGCACGCCGATCCACAGCAGATAAGCCGCACCGCCCAGGCGCACCACATCGAAGGTCCAGGGTGCGACCTTGAACAGGGTCGCCAGGCCCATCCCCGCCAGCGCCACGTGGCAGGCTCGCGCCAGGCCCAAGCCGCCTGCGGTTGCCAGTGCCATCGCCTTGCCCTGGCGGGCGCCGGTTTGCAGCAGCAGGATCATGTCCGGGCCGGGCAGCAGGTACACCACTGCCAACGCGACTAAAAACAACCAGAGTTCTGCCATGTGCCTGCCCCTTGCGGTAGGTGATTCGTAGGGCAATTTTAGGGGCGAAGGCCGGGGCAGGTGCTTGCGTAGTCAGATGGAAAAGCGTCTAGTCTTGGCACAATCTGCCACTTTTTTCGGGCGAAACATTTCACTTATGCCAAATCTGAAGCTGGACGCATTTGACCGCAAGATTCTTGAAGCCCTGCAACGGGATGGCCGGCTGAGCAACGTGCAATTGGCGGACGAGATTGGCCTGTCGGCCTCGCCCTGCTTGCGGCGTGTGCGGCTGCTGGAAGAGGCCGGGGTGATTCGTGGTTATCAGGCAAGCCTGGACCGGGATGAAGTCGGGTTGGGGCTGACGGTGTTTGTCGGGGTGAAAGTGGAGCGGCATAACGACGAACAGGCGGAGGCGTTTCGGTTGGCGGTGACGGCGCTGCCCCAGGTGATTTCGGCGTTTCTGGTGTCGGGGGAGTCGGATTTCCTGCTGCAAGTGGTGGTGCCGGACTTGCGCGGGTATGAACGGTTCCTGACCGGGAGCTTGTTGAAGTTGCCGGGGGTGAGTGATATCCGCAGCAACTTCGCGATTCAGACGGTGAAGACGCCCGGGGCATTGCCGCTGAGTCACCTTCCCGGCTAGATCGTTCCCACGCTCCGCGTGGGAATGCCGCCCTGGACGCTCCGCGTCCGCTTTAAAGTCGTGACGCGGAGCGTCACCGGATGCATTCCCACGCAGAGCGTGGGAACGATCAGATAAGGACGCTTGTTGTGGCGAAGGAGCTTGCTCCCGCTGGGCTGCGTAGCGGCCCCAAAATCTTGGGAGCGCTGCGCACTCCAGCGGGAGCAAGCTCCCTCGCCACTGGGGTTGTGTGGATTTGGGGAGGGAGGTGGTCGTCAGGTCCACCAGTAGCGCACGAGATGAAAGAAGATCGGCGCGGCAAAACACACTGAATCCAGCCGATCCAGCATCCCGCCGTGCCCTTCGATCATGTGCCCCCAATCTTTCACGCCGCGGTCGCGCTTGATCGCTGACATCACGATCCCGCCCGCAAATCCCAGCAGGTTGATCAACAGTGCAATCAGGAACGACTGCCAGGGATTGAACGGCGTGGTCCACCACAGCGCCGCGCCGATCAGGGATGACAGCAGAATCCCGCCGACAAACCCTTCCACGGTTTTCGATGGCGACAGGTTGGGCGCGATCTTGTGTTTGCCGAACAGCTTCCCGCACACGTACTGCAACACGTCCGACAGTTGCACCACGATCACCAGGTAGGCAATCAGCAGCAGGTTGCGGCCTTCGTAGCCGACGATATCCAGGGTCAGCAGCGCCGGCACGAAGGACACACAGAACACCGCGATCATCAGCCCCCATTGCACTTTCGATGCCCGTTCCAGGAAGTGCGTGCTGTCGCCGCCCAATGACGCGAGGATCGGCAACAGCAGGAACACGTACACCGGGATGAAGATCGAGAACAGCCCGTACCAGTCGAAGTAGATCAGCAGGTATTGCAGTGGCAGCGCCAGGTAGAAGGCCGCCACCAGCGCCGGGTAATCGCTTCGCCGGGTCGGCGTGAGTGTGAGGAATTCCCGCAGCGCATAGAACGACACGGCGTAAAACAGCAGGATCACCGCGCCGGTGCCGAGCCAGAACGCAATGCCGATCACCACCACCATCACCCACCACGCATTGATGCGGGCGTTGAGGTTGTCGATCACCGCGTTGGGTGTGCCACGGGTGCGCAGTTTGAGGATCAGGCCGATCAGCGAGGCGAGCACCAGGATCGCGCCGATCCCGCCGAATAACATCAGGGTTTGGCTATCCATCTCAGGAATGCTCCGGGGCAAGGGCGAGCAAGGCGTCGCGGGTGCGGGCGAGGAACAGCGCCTTGTCTTCGCCGTCCTCCAGTTGCAGCGGTGCGCCGAAGCTGGTGGTGCACAGCAAGGGCAGCGGCAGCACACGGCCCTTGGGCATGACCCGGTTGAGGTTGGCGATCCACACCGGGATCAATTCGGCTTGTGGATAACTCTTGGCCAGGTGATACAGCCCGCTTTTGAACGGCAACAGGCCGTCTTCCAGGTTGCGCGTGCCCTCGGGAAAGATGATCAGCGAGTCGCCGTTTTCCAGGGCCTGAAGCATCGGCGCCAGAGGGTTATCCACAGGGTCCTTGCGCTCGCGGTCGATCAGCACGCCGTTGAACACCCGGTTGATGATGTAGCGGCGCAGGGCGCTGGTGTTCCAGTAGTCGCTGCCGGCCACCGGGCGGGTGAATTTACGCAGGTTCTGCGGCAACGAGGCCCACAGCAGCACGAAATCGCCGTGGCTGCTGTGGTTGGCGTAGTAGATGCGTTGCACCGGCACCGGCGCGCAGCCAAGCCACAGGCTGCGGGCGCCGGTGACGGTGCGGGCCATGGAGGTAATCAGGGTGGCGACCACGGGTTCGAACATGAGGATTCCTTATCCGGCGAAGGGCAGCCAGGGGCTGGCCAGGATGACGGCCACGGTCAGCAGCACTTGCGCCGCCAGCAGGTAGGCTTGCTTGCGCAACAGTTTCAGGGCGCCGCGACGGCGCTCGGTCCAGGGGCGGCCTGCGCGTTTGGCGGATTGCAGGCCAAGGGTTTGCATGGCCTGGTCGAAGTCGGGCGTGCGGTCGGTGTCGCGGGCGAGCAGGGCGAACAGGTCGGCGTCGAAGGCCACCCGCAGCGCCCAATATTTTTCCAGCAGCCCGAGCACAATCATCCACAGGCTGAGGATCAGGCAGACTGGCGTGATGCTGGCCATCAGCAGTTGAGCGAGGCCGAACAGTACGCCGAGCAAGGTCAGGCCTGTGGATAACTGATCCAGGGAACGGCCCCGCCGCAGCAGGCTGGCGACGACCTGTAATTCCATATCAGCGGGCATGGGCTAAACCCTCCAGGGCTTCACGGTGCGCGGAATGCAGGACCACACGTGGGCGTGCTGTACGAATAATAGCCACCGCCTCGTCGACATTGCCTGCGCGCCCGGTATGTAGCATCCATGCAGCCACGGCGGTGGCGCTGCGTGAGTAACCGAGGGCGCAGCACACCAGCAAGGGTCCGGCTGAGCGTAGCCGCTCTATCGCTTGGGCGGCTTCCACGCATTGCGCTGCAGTGGGCGCCGTCAGGTCGAGCACTGGCAGGCTGTAGTAGGCGCGACCCTGTGGATTAATCGGCAATTCGGCGCACAGATCGACCACCGCCTTGAATGATCCCAGCTCACCGCTGGTGGGAATTCGCCCCAGCCAAACGTTATCCACAACCTGATCGGGCTGTGGATGTCTACGTGTCCACAGGCGGGAATTGATCCAGGCGGCCACCAGATAAGGCGCCAACAACCAGCGCGCCGCCGGAGTGAGTCGTCCGTCGGCGCGTTTCTGAAATCCTGCAACGCCCAGTACCAGGTAATTCGCCTTCATCAAGCCAAGGGATACCGCCGGCCAAAGCAGCCACAACCAGCCGCCAAGGGAAAACGCCAGGATCAAACACACCAGCGATCCGAAGCCATAGCGCAGCCCCAGGCGCCAACGCTGGCGGTCCCTGGTCAGCTGGGCATTCAGCAGCGGGCTCGGATGTTCCAGCGGCCACAGCCACACGCACATCCAGCCGGCGAGGGCGCCTGTGGGTAAGTCAATAAAGTGATGTTGATAAGTGGTCAGCACCGAAAGGCCGATCAACGCGAACCAGCCATGCACCAGCCAGCGCCACAGGCCCTGGCTATGCCGCTGATACATTATCCACAGCACCACCAGCAGCGCGATGTGCAATGACGGCGCCTGGTTGAACGGCTTGTCGAACCCGGCGAGTACCGCAAACAGCCAGCCAAACACGCCGTCCAGCTCCGGTCTTTCGAAGGTGAAACGCAAGGGCCAGATCAGGAAGCAGGTGACGGCAATCACTTGGGCCGTCAGCAGGCGCAAGGCATGTTGTTTCAGTTCATGGCGGGTGCTTGGGAGTAGCAGGGAGAAACCGTAGAGCAGGTCGATCGACCAGTAGGGCACGATGGTCCAGGCCCAGAACGGGATATGGGTTTCCCAGCCGAACACCATCGTGCCCACGTCGCTGCGCTGGCTGGTGACCCACGTGGCAAAGCCGTAGGTGCTGAAAAACAGCGGCGCCAACAGCAGCAGCCACAGCACCGCCGGTTTCAACAGGCCCGGTTCACGCATGGGTCAGGCTCGCTGTGCCAGGGACACGCTGAAAATCCCCCACTCATCCACACGCTGGGTGATCTTGCGGAAACCGGCGGCTGCCACCAGTTGATCCATTTCCGCCTGGCTGCGCCGGCGCATTACCCAGGCCTGGCCCTGGCGGTGGCTGGTGAGGGCGCGGGCGATCAGTTCCAGTTGCGGATGCCACGGTTGGCCGGTGTACACCAGATAACCACCGGGCTCCACGGCTTCGGCCAAGCCCGCGAGCGAGCCACCGACCATCGCGTTATCCGCGAACAGTTCATATAGCCCGGACACCACCGCCAGCGTCGGCTTGGGTTCCAGCGCCGCAAGGTCCGCCCGGTCAAACGCATCGCCTTTGACGAACTGGGCGATATCCCCCAGCCCTTTTTCACGAATCAGCGCGCCACCGTCGCGCACGTTGATATCGCTGTAGTCCCGCAGCAGGATCGATTCCGGCAACGGCGAAACGCCCTGCAAGGCTTCCAGAATGTACCGACCATGCCCGGCGGCGATGTCGACGATGCGCACTTCCCGCTGCTCGTCCCGCAGTTTGGCCATCGCCAGGCGCAGCAGCTCTTCCACGTTCAACTTGCGCTGACGAATACCGCGCCAGCCGATGGAGTTCAGGTAATTGGTGTCGATCATCCGCCCCAGCCCGCCTTTGCCGGTGGGTTTGTTGCGGTACACGTAGTCCAGGGTGCTGCCGGAGTCGAAGCCGGTGTCGAAACCGAGCTTCACGCCATCCGACAGTTTGCTGCCCAGGCCCATGCTGGCGCGGGTCATGCGCCAGTACAGGTCGCGCAGGGAGTTGCGTGGCAACGGCGCGGCGAGGGACTCGGATTCGGCGCAGGTCAGGCCAATCCTGTCGGCATCCAGCAAGGAGGCGCGGTCCAGCGGGTGTTCGAAGTTCTGCAGGATAAAGCGCCGGGCGCTGCTCAAGGCCACGGCACGATCACGTTCACCGAGGGTGTCGTGGAAGAAGCCGGGGAGGATGTGCAGCTCTTTCTTCAAGCTGCCGAGGCGGTCGAAAAACTGCTGCTGGGGTTTGCGGTGCACCACAAAGTCCGAGCCGGAGATCAGCAGTTGGGTCGGTACCTGAATTGCCTGGGCATCGGCTACAACCCGGTCAGCCGCTTCGTACAGGCCCAACAGCACATTCACCGAGATGGCTTTGGTGATCAGCGGATCACTGTCGTAGGACGCCACGCGCTCCGGGTCATGGCTCAGGAACTTGGCCTTGACGTAGCTGTTGACGAAAAAGTTGCCGCGAAACTTGCGCATCAACGCCAGGCCCGGCCGGGCGAAGGGCACGTAGAGTTTGACCTTGAATGCGGGGGAGGCGAGTACCAGCGAGCGAATCTTCGGCGCGTAGTCGTGCACCCAGGTGGCCGCGATCACCGCGCCGACGCTTTGGGCGATCACTGCGAGGTGTTCTTCCTCGATGTTGTAGGCGCTGCGGATATGGTCAACGAAAGTCTGCACGTCCCGCGCACTGGTGGCGAAGCTCGGGCTGTCGCCGCGCGCGCCGGGGGATTGGCCGTGGCCACGGGCGTCCCAGGCGAAGAAGTCGAACTCCGGCAGGTTCAGCTCGTCCACCAGGTGGGCGATACGACCGGAATGCTCGTGGCCGCGATGGAACAGCAAGATCGCCTTGCGCGGCGCAAAGCCCGCGGGTGCGGTGGCGGGCCAATGACGGTAGAAAAGCTCCACCCCGTCATGGGTGCTGAAGGTGTGCTCTTGCTGTTCACGCATCGCAAAATCCTTATGCAGAAGGGGAGGTGTTCGTTTCTTCTTTCAAGCCTTGGCGCACGCGGTTGACCAGGGTGTAGGCCAGCAAGGCGGCGACCAGCCACATCACCGCATCGACCCAACCGGCACCCAGCCAACCCAGCGCCACGCCGGTGGCCAGCACCCCGAGCACAAACGCCCGATCGCTCTTGCCCATCGGGCCGTCGTAGCGCCGCGAGGCCCCGACCATCGGCCCGAGCACGCCGGCGTATTCGCTGAACACCGCCAGCAGCGTCACCAGCAACACCGGCGCCAGGCTGACCTCGGGGATCAGCGCAAACGGCAGGATCAGTGCGCTGTCGGCGATCACGTCACACAGTTCATTGAGGTAGGCGCCGAGTCGCGACTGCTGGCCGAATTCCCGGGCGAGCATGCCGTCGATGGCATTGAGGGCCATGCGCAGGATCATCCACAGCGGGATCAGCGCAAACAGCCACACATGTTGTGCGAAGCCGGCAATCAGCAATCCCACCAGCAGGGAAACCACCCCGGCCAGCACGGTGATCTGGTTGGCGGTGGTGCCGTTGTCGTAGAGGCGCTGCACCAGCGGGCGCAGCAGGTTCTGAAAACGCGGTTTAAGCTGATAGATCGAAATCATGGGGAGTGACGCTTCCTTGTCCGTAAGCCCGCGAAAAACTCTGGGGAGTGTGCCGATTTATCACCGCTGAAACCAGTGATGGCTCGTGTTTCTGGGGCTTTCGTCACTATCTGTGTGAAACCAAACAAAAATTTCACGCTTCGGGTTATAGAGTAACTAATTGTTTCTGGGTGGGCGTTTGGGGATGCGAGTGGATCTAGATGCTGATGACGTGGCCATTGAAGGGCTGCCGCGTTTTCAGCAGGGGTTGTTTCATGCCCGCCGGTTAAGGCAGGCCGGCATTGGCCTGACGGTGCTGGCGGTCGGCGGCTGGATGCTGGCGCTGTTTGTGGCGCTGTTCGCCCCGCTTTCGATCTGGCCGGTGGTGCTGATCAACTGCGCCTCGGCGTTGCTGGTGCTGGTGGCTGGCTTGCAATCGGCGTGGTGGGTCGCGGATTGGCGGGCCATGGCGCTGGAGGAGCCGGCTGCACGGCTGATCGAACCGCCGCTGCCACAAGAAGAACCTGGCTGGCTAAACCGCCAGTTCGGTCGCGTCGGTAACGGCTTGCTGGTGCAAATTGGCGCACCGGTGTTCTGGCTGTGCGGCTGGTCGTTGCTGGCATTCTTCAGCGTTCTGGAATTCTGGAGCTTGACCTTGCCCGCCGCTGCAGTGGGCCAGGCTGCCAGTGTGGGCGCCGCCATTGCCTTGGCACTGGCATTTGGCTTGCTGGTGTTTGAACGGCGCATGGCCCAGGAAAGCACCGCCCAATGGCCGGAAGCCGCGCAACTCGCGCAACTGAGCCGGGTGGCGATTATTTGCCTGGTGATCAGTGCGATTTGTCTGCTGTTTGCCGGTGAAGAATCCGTGTGGCCATTGCGCCTGGCCGTGTTGATCGGCTTGTTGCCGGCCCTGGTGGCGCTGGAGTTTCTGCTAAGAGGCCTGCTGTCGCTGTTCAGCCCGCGCCAGGAGCGGCTTGAACCGCGCCTGATGGCGCAAAGTTTTATCGCCGGGATGCTGCGCTGGCCGCCGCAACCGTTGCTCGCCCTGCAGCACGAACTGCACAACCGTTTCGGCATCGACCTGCGGCAGATCTGGGCCTTCACCTACATGCGCCGGGCATTCCTGCCAGTGCTCGTGGTGGTGCTGGCCGTAGGCTGGTTGCTGACCGGCGTGCATGAAGTCGCCCTGCAAAGCCGTGGGATTTATGAACGCTTTGGCAAGCCGGTGGAGGTCTTCGGGCCTGGCCTGCATGCCGGTTTGCCGTGGCCGCTGGGTCGCGTACTGAACGTGGAAAACGGCGTGGTCCATGAGCTGGCCACCAGCGTTGGCGAAGCGGCAAACACCGACGTCGCTCCGGCCGAGGGCCCGGCGCCGCTGATCGCCAACCGCCTGTGGGACGCCAGCCATGTGAATGACAAATCCCAGGTGATCGCCAGCAGCAGCGGCGACAAGCAGAGCTTCCAGATCGTCAATATGGACGTGCGCTTCGTGTACCGCATCGGCTTGACCGACCAGGCCGCACTCGCCGCTACCTATAACAGCGCCGATGTGCCCACGCTGATCCGCAGCACCGCCAGCCGCATCCTCGTCCACGAGTTTGCCTCGCGAACCCTTGATGAATTGCTGGGTGAGGAACGCAACAGCCTCGCCGATGAAATTGGCCAGGCGGTGCAAGCGGACCTGAAGAAACTCGACAGCGGCGTGGAAATTCTCGCCACCGTGGTGGAAGCCATTCACCCGCCCTCCGGTGCGGCGAATGCCTACCACGCGGTGCAAGCTGCGCAGATCGGCGCCCAGGCGCTGATTTCCCGGGAGCGCGGCGCTGCCAGTGAGCAGACCAACCAGGCGTTGCTGCAAGCCAGTACCGCCCGCGACCAGGCCCAGGCCACGGCCCATGAAGTCAGCGCCGGCGCCCAAGCGGCGGACCTGCGCTTCAGCGCCGAACAAAAGGCCTATCAACAAGCCGGCCAGGCGTTCGTGCTGGAGCAGTACCTGAGCCAACTGAGCCAGGGCCTGGCCCACGCCAAGTTACTCATTCTTGATCATCGCCTGGGCGCCAGTGGCGCACCGACCATCGATCTGCGTTCCTTTACCTTACCGGCCGACCCTGCGGTGCCGCGTAAAGCCGTTCAATAAGGAGTTCATCTGTTGAGCGCTCATTCTCACGATCACGCAGGCCATGGTCACCACCACGGCCACCATCATCACCATCATGGCGATGAGCACGAAGCCGGCCCGTTCCCCTGGCGGCGTATGGGCTGGGCGGTATTGCTCGTGCTGTTCGCGGTCGCCGCGGCGAGCCTGGTGCAGGTGCGTTCCGGTGAAGCCACGGTGATTACTCGCTTCGGCAACCCGTCGCGGGTATTGCTGGAGCCGGGCCTGGGATGGCGCTGGCCGGCGCCGTTCGAGGCGGCGATTCCGGTGGACCTGCGCCTGCGCACCACCTCCAGCGGTTTGCAGGATGTGGGCACCCGCGATGGCCTGCGGATCATCGTGCAGGCCTACGTGGCCTGGCAGGTGCAGGGCGACCCCGACAACGTGCAGCGCTTTATGCGTGCGGTGCAGAACCAGCCGGATGAAGCGGCGCGGCAGATTCGCACCTTTGTCGGCTCGGCGCTGGAAACCACCGCCGCCAGTTTCGACCTGGCCAACCTGGTGAACACCGATGCCAGCCAGGTGCGCATTGCCGATTTTGAAGCGCAGTTGCGCCAGCAGATTGATCAACAATTGCTCACCACCTATGGCGTGCGTGTGGTGCAGGTGGGTGTTGAACGGCTGACCTTGCCCGCGGTGACCCTCGCCGCCACCGTCGACCGCATGCGCGCCGAGCGCGAGACCATCGCCACGGAACGCACCGCCGTTGGCAAGCGTGAAGCGGCGCAGATTCGTTCGGCCGCCGAGCGTGATGCGCGAATCGTCCAGGCCGACGCCACGGTGAAAGCCGCCGATATCGAAGCGCAATCCCGGGTGGAAGCGGCGCAGATTTATGGCCGTGCCTACGCCGGCAATCCGCAGTTGTACAACCTGCTGCGTTCCCTCGACACCCTTGGCACAGTGGTCACGCCGGGCACCAAGATCATCCTGCGCACCGACGCCGCGCCTTTCCGCGCGCTGGTGGATGGGCCGAAGGATGTCCAGCCATGAGTGAGCGGGAAAGCCTCGACAGCCCGTGGATCCAGGCTGGACGGCTGACGTTCCTGGCGCTGTATGCGGTGACGGTATTGGCCGCGCTGGCGTGGGCGTTTTCCAACGTGCGCCAGATCGACCCGCAGAACCGCGCCGTGGTGTTGCACTTCGGTGCGCTGGACCGGATCCAGAATGCCGGGCTGCTGCTGGCCTGGCCGCGTCCGTTCGAGCAAGTGGTGCTGTTGCCCGCCGCGGACCGGGTGATTGAGCGCCGGGTGGAAAACCTGCTGCGTTCCGATGCGGCCACCCAAGCCGATCGCGTGGCCAGTTTTGCCACACCGCTGAGCGATGCCCTGGCCGGCTCCGGTTACCTGCTGACCGGCGATGCCGGCGTGGTGCAACTGGATGTGCGGGTCTTCTACAAGGTCACCGAGCCCTACGCGTTTGTGTTGCAGGGCGATCACGTGCTACCCGCGCTGGATCGACTGGTCACTCGCAGCGCCGTGGTGCTGACTGCGGCGCGGGATCTGGACACGATTCTGGTGGCGCGCCCCGAGTTGATCGGCGCCGACAACCAGGCCGCCGAACGCCGCGAACGGCTGCGTGGCGACCTGGTGCGCGGCATCAATCAACGCCTGGCTGACCTGGCGTCCACCGGCCTTGGCCTGGGCATCGAAGTCACCCGGGTCGACGTGCAATCGAGCTTGCCGGGCCCGGCGGTCAATGCCTTCAACGCAGTGCTGACCGCCAGCCAGCAAGCCGACAAGGCGGTGGCCAATGCGCGCACCGACGCCGAAAAACTTACCCAGACCGCCAACCAGGACGCCGACCGCGCCGTGCAAGTGGCTCACGCCCAGGCCAGCGAACGGCTGTCCAACGCCCAGGCGCAAACCGCTACCGTCGCCAGCCTGGCCCAGGTCCAAGACCCAGGCCTGTTGCTGCGCCTGTACCGCGAACGCCTGCCGAAGATTCTCGGGCAGGCCGGCTCCGTGACCACGGTTGACCCTAAAGACGATTCCCGCCTGATCATTCAGGGAGCCGAACAATGACCGCCCACGCAGCCCCGATGCTCTCATCGGCCGAACAACGCAGCGCCGCCCGGCAACTGACCCTGGCGATGCTCGCCCTGGGCCTGCTCAGCCTGGGCCTGGTATGGCGCTGGCTGGCGCCGGACCAGACCGGCGTGAGCCAACTGCTGTTGGGCGTCGCCTCATTGCTGGTGGCCGTGCCCGTGATGCGCTCGGCCTGGTACAGCCTGCGGTATCCAAGTTTGCATGGCATCACCGACCAACTCATTGCGCTGGCGATGCTCGGCGCCTGGGCTACCGGTGACCTGCTGACCGCCGCGCTGCTGCCGATCATCATGATCTTCGGCCATGTGCTGGAAGAGCGCAGCGTCATCGGCTCCCAGGAAGCGATTCATGCCCTGGGCAAGCTGACCCGTAGCCACGCACGGTTGGTGCAGGCGGACGGGACGATCCTGGAAGTGGACAACGGCATCCTGAAGACCGGCGATATCGTCGAAGTGCGTGCCGGTGACCGCGTGCCCGCCGACGGCGTGGTGCTGTCGGGCCAGGCCAGCCTCGACACCGCGCCGATTACCGGTGAATCGGTGCCGCTGGAAGCGAGTGTCGGCGTGCAGGTGTTTGGTGGCGCGATCAACCTCGACGGTTTGCTGCGCCTGGAAGTGACCCGCACCGGCAATGAGTCGACGCTGGGCAAAGTCATCGCCCTGATGCAGAGCGCCGAACGTTCGAAGCCGCCGATCACCCGATTGCTGGAGCGCTACGCCGGCAGCTACATGGTGCTGGTGCTGTTGCTGGCGGCGGTCACCTGGTTTGTCACCAATGACGCCCAGGCGATGCTCGCGGTGCTGGTGGCGGCGTGCCCGTGTGCTTTGGTGTTGTCGGCGCCGGCCACGGCAATTGCGGGCATTGCGGTGGCGGCGCGTCACGGCATTCTGATTCGCAGCTCGGCGTTTCTCGAAGAGCTGGCGGACCTGACGTCCCTGGTGGTCGACAAGACCGGCACCCTGACGTTTGGCACCCTGCGTTTGCAGTCCATCGACACCCGCGAGCCGGATCGGCAAGCACTGCTCAATCTGGCGGCCAGCCTCGGCTCGGCCAGCAGCCACCCGGTCAGCCGGGCGTTGGCGGGGCTGGCGACTCAGGAACACATGCTGGTGTTGTCGGATATTCGCGAGCGCCAGGGCCTCGGTGTGGTCGCCCAGACCGGGCAGGGCGAAGCCGCCCTCGGCCGGCCGGAATTGTTTGAGCAACTGGGCATCACGACCACGGCGGTCCCCAATCACGACGGCCCGATTGCCGGGCTTGCGTTGAACGGGCAGTTCCTTGCCTGGCTGTTGCTGGCGGACAGCGTGAAACCTGAAGCGCGCCAGGCGATGAAAGAGCTGCGTGAATTGGGCCTGGGGCGCCAACTGCTGCTGACCGGCGACCGCCAGAGCGTGGCCGACAGCCTGGCGTTGGAAGTGGGCATCAGCGACGTCGAAGCCCAGGCGTTGCCGGAGGACAAACTCAATCGCGTGCTGGGGGAAATCGGCAGCGGTTTCCGGCCGATGGTGGTGGGCGACGGGATCAACGATTCCCTGGCGCTCAAGGCCGGCGTGGTCGGTGTGGCGATGGGCGCGGGCGGGGCGGATATCGCGCTGGCGTCGGCGGACGTGGTGCTGATCGGCAGCGACCTGCGGCGCCTGGGCACGTGCGTACGCTTGAGCCGCCAGTGCCGGCACACGCTGCAGGTCAACGTGATCATCGGCCTGGGCTGGACGCTGGCGATCGTGGTGTTCGCCGCATTTGGCTGGCTGGGCGCGGCGGGCGCGATGATTGCGGCGGTGCTGCACAACCTCAGTACGCTGCTGGTGCTGGGGAATGCGGGGCGCTTGCTGCGGTTCCAGGAGCCGTTATTGAAACTCGAGGAATAAATTTTTCAGTCGTGCTGTAACGCCATGGGGGGACCTCACTCTAGTGCTATGTCGAGACTGAACAATCCGTTCAGACCGGCTCCACTACCGATCATGAGGAATACACAATGAACATCAAATCCGCTGCTGCTGGTGCCGCCCTCGCTATCGCCGCTGCTGGCATGTTTGCCGGTGTTGCCACTCAGGTACAGGCAGCAGACGCCCAGGTCCATTGCTATGGCGTCAACGCCTGCAAAGGCCAGAACGACTGCAAAACCAAAGACCACGCCTGCAAAGGCATGGGTTCTTGCAAAGGCCAGGGCTTCCTGTCGATGAGCAAAGCGATGTGCGATCAGAAAGGCGGCAAAGTCGGCGAATAACCGACAACCGAGTGCCACCGCAGCGGGCCCCCCGCCGCTGCGGACACTTTCCCCAGGAGTGTTTTTATGTCCGCTTCCCTTCCGAGTCTGGGTTACGGCCTGGGTTTACGCAGCGAGTACTACCAGCAGATCCTTGAACAATCGCCGGCCGTGGATTGGTTCGAAGTGATCTCCGAGAATTATCTGGTGCAGGGCGGCAAGGCCTTGTACTACCTGGATGCGATAGCCGAGCGTTATCCCCTGGTGATGCATGGCGTGTCCCTGTCTATCGGCGGGCCCCATGCCCTCGATACCGATTACCTGAAACAACTCAAGCAGCTCTCCGAGCGCATCCGGCCGGCGTGGATTTCCGATCACCTGTGCTGGAGCCGTGGCAACGCGCACCAGTTGCATGACTTGCTGCCGCTGCCCTACACCGAAGAAAGCCTGTACCACGTCGCCGCTCGCGTGCGGCAGGTGCAGGATGTGTTGCAGCGCCCGTTCGTGCTGGAAAACGTCTCCAGCTACGTGCGCTCCAAGGCGGATGAGTTTACCGAGTG
Source organism: Pseudomonas sp. P7779 (assembly GCF_013386315.1). Lineage (NCBI taxonomy): Bacteria > Pseudomonadati > Pseudomonadota > Gammaproteobacteria > Pseudomonadales > Pseudomonadaceae > Pseudomonas > Pseudomonas sp. P7779. The sequence goes on from NZ_JACARZ010000028.1 coordinate 27,017, forward strand.
GGAATTTCTCAACGCCCTGACCCATCTCACCGGCTGCCAGTTGCTGCTGGACGTGAATAACGTCTACGTCAGCTCGCGCAATCACGGGTTCGACGCCTGGGAATTTATCCGCAACCTGCCGCCCGAAAGCATCCGCCAACTGCACCTGGCCGGGCATATGGATTACGGCGACTACGTGATCGACACCCATGACCATCCGGTATGCGATCCGGTGTGGGCGCTGTACCAGCGGACCCTGGAGCACCTCGGGCCAGTCTCGACCTTGCTCGAACGCGATGACCATTTCCCGCCTTTCCAGGAGCTGCTCGACGAGTTGAACAAGGCCCGCGAACTGGGCGCGAGCGCGCTGGACAGGAGAGCGTTATGCGCCTGATCGATTGGCAATTGGCCTTTGAGCGGCATTTGCTGGCCGAGTCTTCCACTGCCAGCAACAGCTTCAGCGCCACCTTGATCGGCGGTCCGACCCTGGATGTCGAGACGGGCCTGGCGATTTACCACAACGCTTATCACACCCGATTGCAGGAGGTGCTGCGCGATGACTTCAGCGCCGTCTGGTATTGGCTGGGGGACGAGGAGTTTGCAGCATTGGGTTCGGCCTATACCCGCCGTTATCCCTCGGCCCATTACAGCCTGCGCTGGTTTGGCGAGCGGTTCCCCGGGTTTATCGTTGAGCATTATGGCGAGCAAGGTTTGGCGCCTGCCGAGCTGGCGCGGCTCGAATGGGCATTCACCCTGGCCTTTGATGCACCGCAGGGCGAGCCGTTGACCCTGCAAGACATGGCAACGCTGCCGCCCGAAGACTGGCCAGGGCTGCAGGTGCAGTTGGTGCCGTCGGTGCAGCAGGTGCTGTGTGATTTCAACAGCCTGGGCATCTGGCGTGCGAGCAAGGGCGAGTGGGACTTTCCCGGCAGCGAAGCCCTGCCATTGGCGCAGGTGTGCCTGGTCTGGCGCCATCAGAATGTCTGCCAATACCGCAGCGTTGAACCGGCGCAAGCCTGCGCGCTGACAGGCATGGTCGCCAACGGTTGGAGTTTTTCCGAACTGTGTGCCGAGTTGGCAGTCACTTACCAGGAGGGCGCGCCATTGCAAGCGGTTACCTGGCTGAAACAGTGGGTCCAGGAGGGTTTGCTCCAGCGGCGGGCACCATAGAAAGGCGCTATTGTTTCGATAGCCTGCTAATTTTTCCGTGGATGGTCTACCCTCATTTCAGACGTCTGAAACAAGGGGGGACTACTCATGCTCGCGCAACTTCCACCGGCCTTACAGAATCTCAAGCTACCGCTGCGTCTTCGACTCTGGGACGGCCATGAATTCAACCTGGGCCCGGATCCCAGCGTCACCATTGTGGTCAAGGACCCCATGATGGTTTCCAAGCTCAGCCATCCGACGCTCGACTCACTGGGCGAAGCTTTCGTCGAGGGCAAACTGGAGCTGGAAGGCTCCATTTCCGAAGTGATCAGGGTTGTTGACGAGTTGAGTCATGCCCTGGTTGATGACGACGAGGGGAGTCGTCCGGTGCGCTCGATCCACGATAAGGCCACCGACGCAGCGGCTATTTCCTACCATTACGACCTGTCCAACGAGTTCTACCAGCTGTGGCTGGACCGCGACATGGCCTATTCCTGCGGGTATTTCGAAACCGGCAGCGAATCCCTTGATCAAGCCCAACAAGACAAATTCCGCCACCTGTGCCGCAAATTGCGGCTGCAGCCGGGGGAGTATTTGCTCGACGTGGGCTGCGGTTGGGGCGGGCTGGCGCGGTATGCCGCGCGGGAATTCGGGGTCAAGGTGTTCGGTATCACCCTGAGCAAGGAACAGCTGGCGCTGGCCCAGGAGCGGGTGAAGGCCGAAGGCCTGGAAGACCAGGTAGAGCTGACGCTGCTCGACTACCGCGACTTGCCTCAGGATGGCCGGTTCGACAAGGTGGTGAGCGTGGGGATGTTTGAACACGTTGGCCACGCCAACCTGGCGGAGTACTGCAAGATTCTCTACGGCGCGGTGCGTGAGGGCGGCCTGGTGATGAACCACGGGATTACCGCCAAGCATATTGATGGCCGGCCCGTAGGCCGTGGCGCCGGGGATTTTATCGAGCGTTATGTGTTCCCCAACGGCGAGTTGCCGCATCTGTCGATGATGACCGCCGAGATCAGCGACGTGGGCCTGGAAGTCGTCGACGTCGAAAGCCTGCGCCTGCATTACGCGCGCACGCTGGATCACTGGAGCGAGCGCCTCGAAGACAACCTGGAAGCGGCGGGCAAGATGGTGCCGGAGCAAGCCTTGCGGATCTGGCGCCTGTACCTGGCCGGCTGTGCGTATGCGTTTGCCCGGGGCTGGATCAACCTGCATCAGATTCTGGCGGTGAAACCCCATGCCGATGGTAGCCATGAGCTGCCGTGGACGCGGGATGACCTGTACCAGTAAGCAATGGTACCGGTGATCTAAAAGGTGGGAGCGGGCTTGCTCGCGAAGGCGTTGGATCAGAAACACATTCAGTGACTGACACTCCGCTTTCGCGAGCAAGCCCGCTCCCACATTGGGTTCGGTGCAAGCCTTACAAAATTGGAGAAATCAGCCGCGCGATCCGCATGCCCAATTGTTGCAGGCGGTGGGTCTGGCGGTTTTCTTCCTGGCTGATTTCATGGGCCAGGGCGAAGTCTTCCAGCAGCATGTGCTCCACCTGGCTGGCGAAAGTGTCATCTACCGTCAGCAACATCACTTCGAAATTCAGCCGGAACGAGCGGTTATCCAGGTTCGCACTGCCGATGGCGCTGATTTCACGGTCGACCAACACCACTTTCTGATGCAGGAATCCTGGCGTATAGCGAAATACCCGCACCCCGGCGCGCACGGCTTCGATCGCATACAGGCTGGAAGCGGCGTAGACGATGCGGTGATCCGGCCGTGACGGCAGCAGCAGGCGCACGTCGACACCGCGCAATACCGCCAACCTCAAAGCCGCAAACACCGCCTCATCGGGAATGAAATACGGGCTGGTGATCCACACCCGCTCGGTGGCCGCATGAATGGCCTCGACGAAAAACAGCGAGCAGGTTTCATAGGGATCCGCCGGGCCGCTGGCCAGTAATTGGCAGAGCACGCCGTCGTCCGGGTAGGTATCCGGCAGCAGCAGCGGCGGCAGCTCACGCGCGGCCCAGAACCAGTCTTCGGCAAACGACTCCTGCAAGCACGCCACCACCGGGCCGCTGACTTGCACATGGGTGTCACGCCATGGCGCCAGCGGCGGTTTCTTGCCCAGGTACTCATCGCCGACGTTATGCCCACCGACGAACCCGGTAATGCCATCCACCACCACGATCTTGCGGTGGTTGCGGAAGTTGACCTGGAAGCGGTTGAGCCAGCCGCTGCGCGTGGCGAAGGCCTTGACCTGCACCCCGGCGTCTCGTAGCGACTGCACATAACGATGGGGCAGGGCATGGCTGCCGATACGGTCGTATAGCACGAAAATGGCTACGCCTTCGGCGGCTTTTTCCTTGAGCAAGGTGTGCAGTTGGCGGCCAAGTTCGTCGTCATGAATGATGAAGAACTGGAACAGCACAGCGGTCTTTGCCGAGCGAATCGCCTCGAAAATCGCGCTGAACGTAGCCTCGCCATTGATCAGCAAACGCACCTGATTATTCGCCAGGCACGGCATGCGCCCCAGCTTGGGCATGGCCCGCAGCGAAGCGTAGGCCTGGGAGTTGCGCGCGGCCAATGCCTCTTCAACCCATGGGCGCCAGTTCAGCTCGGTGATCGCCTTGTGCATTTCCTGGTTGGCCTGGCGCCGCGCCTGAATGTAGGCGTCGAAGGTGCTCCGGCCAAAGATCAGGTAGGGAATCAGCGTCAGGTAGGGGATGAACATCAGCGACAATGCCCAGGCAATCGAGCCTTGGGCGGTCCTGACGGTCAGCACCGCATGGATGGCGGCGAGGGTGCCCAGAAAATGCAGGGTGGCAATGAAATAGGCGAGCAGGTGCGGGCCAAAGAAATCCATGGACAACGGTACTCCTGACGAACAAGTGCCTAACAGACCATGTTCGGCCACGAATGTCGCTATTTTATTTGCTGTGCAACACTGGCGCTTTTGCGGCGTCTAACGCCGACAATTGCCCAGGAGTTACCCGATGAATGCTCGTCTGCTTGGTTTGGCCATGGTTGTTGGTTTGACGCTGCCTGTGGCGGCGCAAGCGCAGATGTTGGCGCCGGGCTTGTGGGAGTTGACCACCAGCAACATGAAGGTCGATAACCAGGACCTGCCGGACTTGTCGCTGATCCTCGGTCAGCTCAAGCAACAGATGACCCCGGAACAACGCGCGATGCTTGAGAAGCAAGGCATCACCATGGCCGGCAAAGGCGTGCAGGTGTGCCTGACTCCGGCCCAGGTGGCGTCCGATTCCATCCCGCTGACCGATCCGCAATCGGGCTGCAAGCAGGAAGTGACGGACAAGACCGGCAACCAATGGAAATTCCGTTTCAGTTGCCCGAAAGCCCAGGGCACTGGCGTGGCGACGTTCCAGAGCCAGCAGGAATTCACCACTACGGTTAACGGTACCTTCAACGCCACCGGCGTACAGCAGAAGGGCAGCCTGGACACCCACGCGCAGTGGTTGGGCAGCAACTGCGGCACGGTCAAACCCCGCGCTTAACCTAAGACATACCCCGATCAAAATGTGGGAGCGGGCTTGCTCGCGAATGCGGTGAATCAGTCACAGGTGTATTGGCTG
>NZ_JACARZ010000029.1:0-104116 GCF_013386315.1 Pseudomonas sp. P7779
ATGATACAGTGACTGATTCACCGCATTCGCGAGCAAGCCCGCTCCCACATTGGATTTCTGTTAATACTGGGATTAAGTACTACAGCCCGCCCGTCGCATTGAACCCAACCCCCAGCACCGTCAGCACCGACAGCGGCAACAGCAGCGTGTCGAGCAAGGCACTGGCCGGCAGGTCGACATGGGGATAGCTCGGCGCCTCGGCCCCAAAACGGTCCATCGCGCAGCACCCGCCCTGAATCGCATACATGTCCAGCCGCGTGCCGGCATACACCACCGGCGCGCCGGGCTGGGCTGCGTCCAGGGTTCGCGCAGTCGCACACCCGGTCAGTTGCAGCGCCAGCAGCACCATCAATAGTTTATTCATCACTGCTCAAATGGTGCTCGCCCCAGCGCGGCAGCATGTCCTGGGGAATGTTCAGCAGGTTGAGAATCCGCGCCACCACAAAGTCCACCAGGTCATCGATGGTCTGCGGCTGGTGATAGAAGCCCGGCGACGCCGGCAAGATAGTCACGCCCATGTTCGACAGCTTGAGCATGTGCTCCAGATGGATGCTCGAATACGGCGCTTCGCGCGGCACCAGAATCAACTGGCGACGCTCCTTCAAGGTCACGTCCGCCGCACGCTCGATCAGGTTGTTGCAGGCGCCCGTGGCAATCGCCGACAGGGTCCCGGTGGAACACGGCACCACCACCATCGCGGCCGGTGCACCGGAGCCCGACGCCACCGGTGACATCCAGTCTTCCTTGCCATAGACCTTGATCTGCCCCGCCGCCGCACCGGTGTACTCGGTGAGGAAGGCCTGCATCATCTGCACTTTGGGCGGCAACGCCACATCGGTCTCGGTGGCCAGCACCAGTTGCGCGGCCTTGGAGATCAGGAAGTGCACCTCGCGGTCTTCGCGCACCAGGCAGTCCAGCAGGCGCAAGCCATAGGGCGCGCCGGACGCGCCGGTCATCGCCAGGGTGACGCGTTCCGGGCCGCTCACTTCAGGGCCTCGGCGAGTTTGCCATGCAGGCCGCCAAAGCCGCCGTTGCTCATGATCACCACGTGAGTGCCGGGCCTGGCCTGGTGTTTCACGTGCTCGATGATGCCTTCCAGTGAGTCGCGGCAAATCGACGGCACCGTGCACAACGCGGCGATGGCAGGCAGGTCCCAACCGAGGTTGGCCGGCGCGTACCACACAACCTGGTCGGCATCGTTGACGCTTTCCGGCAAACCATCACGGTGGGCGCCCAGCTTCATGGAGTTGGAGCGCGGCTCGATAATCGCGATCACCTGGGCATCACCCACACGCTTGCGCAAGCCATCCAGGGTAGTGGCGATGGCCGTCGGGTGGTGGGCAAAGTCGTCATAGATGGTAATCCCATTCACTTCGGCGACCTTTTCCATCCGGCGCTTGACGCTTTTGAACGCGCTCAAGGCCGCAATGCCCATGGACGGCACCACGCCGACATGCCGCGCAGCCGCCAGGGTGACCAAGGCATTGGCGACGTTGTGCTGGCCGGTCATGTCCCAATCGACGATGCCTTGGGCGACGCCTTCGAACAGCACTTCAAATTTGGAGCCATCTTCGCTCAGCAGTTTGACCTGCCATTGGCCGCCAGCACCGGTGGTTTGTACCGGGGTCCAGCAGCCCATCTCGATAACTCGCTGCAGGGCAGGTTCGGTGGTGGGGTGAATCACCAGGCCTTCGCTGGGAATGGTGCGCACCAAGTGGTGGAACTGCCGCTCGATGGCCGCCAGATCAGGGAAGATGTCCGCGTGATCGAACTCCAGGTTGTTCAGGATCGCCGTACGCGGGCGGTAGTGAACGAACTTGGAGCGTTTGTCGAAGAACGCGCTGTCGTACTCATCGGCTTCGATGACAAAAAACGGGGTGTCGCCGAGGCGCGCCGACACCGAGAAATTCTGCGGCACGCCACCAATCAGGAAGCCCGGGCTCATGCCCGCATGCTCCAGCACCCAGGCCAGCATGCTGCTGGTGGTGGTCTTGCCATGGGTACCGGCAACGGCGAGTACCCAACGGCCTTGCAACACATGGTCGGCCAGCCATTGCGGGCCAGACACGTACGGCAAACCTTTATTCAGTACATATTCGACTGCCGGGTTACCGCGCACCATGGCATTGCCGATCACGACAAGGTCCGGGACCGGGTCGAATTGCGCCGGGTCATAACCTTGGGTCAGCTCAATGCCCTGGGCCTGCAGTTGCGTGCTCATGGGTGGGTAAACGTTGGCATCGGAGCCAGTAACATGATGGCCCAGTTCTTTGGCGAGCACCGCCATGGAGCCCATGAACGTGCCGCAAATACCGAGAATATGAATGTGCATAGTCGACCTCGTAAAACATCGAGGCAGGTTAGCGCAGGGAAGGGAAAATCGCACTCTTTAGCTGTAGCACGCAGGCCTTGGGGGGTAGCCGCCATTGTTTGTCAGAGCGTAGGGGAATATTCGATAAGTCCGGTGCCACAGGATGCATGCATGGCATCGGACCCATCGCCAGTTTGACTGAGCATCATCCATGACTCGAAAGTTTACGCGGGGTTATGTCACACGACTTTTGTTTCGGCAGACTCCGCCGGTAATTCCAGCGTTTTCATGTGCAACAACTTCCCTATGAACTTGTTTAATGCGTCGAATTTTTTATCAATAACATCCAGACGGCCTTTGTCATCGGTGCCGTCTGCGGGAGTGGCAATGTAAGGCCGGAATACCATGTCGCTTTCGTCCGCCAGTTTTTTAAGCTGTTCCTCCGCAGTTTTATACAAGGCCTCAAGCGTTTCCAGGCGCTCGCTTGGCGTACGCGACGACGAGGAGTCGCTCATTTTAAGTGCCGGAGCATTCGTTCCTTGACGCATTGCCATAATATTGTTGGCAATGACTTCCATGCGCAACTCGGCCAGGCCCAAGCGCGCGGTCGTGGCACCCGTGTCGGTGTCCTGCGTGGCGACGACCGATGTTGTCCCGTCGGTTTTCGCGGCAGGCACCTGCGTGCTTGGAGCCGGCTGGTGAGCCGGAGGGAGCAGTGGCGTATTGTTTGTAAACTGCGCCTTGATTGTCTCGCCAGACCAAACCGAGCCTGCGTAGGTACCAATACTCAGGGGAGCACTGACCAATCCGCTTACACCCGAACTGACAAAGGCGTCGCGGGCTACCGTCGCCGCCTGGGGCGAGGTGTCGAACACCTTAGCCTTGACCAGGCGATCAGCAACCATCAGGTTTTGAGTCACCTGTGCCATATCTTTAGGATCTGCGCTGGCCTGAGGCTTGAACGGCCGGTTGGCAGGCCCTTGGTTCATCAATTTTTGTTGTGTCAGCGTTTGAAAATTATTGGGTTTCTCGGGCTTGGGTAGCGTTGTGGAGGTGTCTGTGGCCGGATTTTTCCCTAACCGGGGTTTAGGTTGGGGAGCTATTGGAGGGGAGCTGCCCTGGCCACCGGGACGTACTATCGGAGGCGTTACACCGCCATTGCGCGGGGCCGGTGGTGTATTCACTGGAGGTAGATTGACCGTGTTGGGCCGAATTCTAATACTATTCATGATTATTATCTCACTTGTTGTTACTATTTACGCATAAGCGCTATTAGCGAGTTATCGAGACAATCGACAACCGCCAACTTAGTAACTAAACAGATAATGAACGTTCCAGAAGACAGTCACCCACACACGAAAATACATGACAAAACATTAATACGGTGCGACGCCAATTATTTAACGCACAGTCGCCCACAACACAGATTGATCACTCACAGCCAGAACAGGTAACGTCATCATTAAACCTGACGCGCTATACCATACTTACGTAACTTTCTATAAAGCGTATTTCTACTGACTCCAAGCACGGTCGCCACGTGCGTCATATGCCAGCGTTGCTGCACCAATGTTGCCAGCAATGCCTGGCGCTCGGCAGCATCCAGCAATGAGTTTGCCGGTTCACTCATCGCCACCGGCAGGGTTTGCACGGCACGAATCTGTGCAGGCAGGTCATCAAGCCTCACCCGCCCGTCCTCACACAGTGCGGCAAGGGTGCGCAACACCGTGCGCAACTGCCGCACGTTGCCCGGCCACGCGAACGCCAACAGGGCCTGGCGGGCCTCGCCGTCAAGCTGCACCGCCTGATCTCCCGCTTCTTCGGCCAACAGGAAGTCCAGCAGTTGCAACTTGTCACTGCGCTCGCGCAACGGCGGCAAGGCCACTTCCAGGCCATTGAGCCGGTAATACAGGTCTTCACGAAAACTACCGTCCTGCACCCGATCAAGCAGATTACGGTGGGTAGCGCTGATAATTCTGACGTCCACCGCTTGCGGTTCACCGCCGATGGGCACTACCAAGCGGTCTTCAAGCACCCTTAATAGCCGGGTTTGCAAAGCCAGCGGCATATCGCCGATTTCATCCAGAAACAACGTGCCACCATCTGCCTGCTGCAGCTTGCCGCGCATGCCTTCCTTGCGGGCGCCGGTAAAACTGCCGCCGCGATAACCGAACAGCTCGCTTTCGATGAGGCTTTCCGGGATGGCTGCGCAGTTGAGGGCCACAAAGGCTTTATCTGCGCGCAGGCTTGCATGGTGCACGGCCTTGGCAAACGCCTCTTTGCCAGACCCGGTTTCCCCCTGGATCAGCAAAGGCACATTACGCTCGAACACCCGCAAGGCTCTGCGGAAATCGTTTTGCAGCGCCGCGTCTCCAAGGCAAATGCCCGGCAATCGCGGCCGCTCCGGCAAGGCGTGGGCCACCGGCACCGGTACGCTGCGTGGCTGGCCGCGCAACACCGCGAACAAGCCACGGCCATCGCGGGTACGCAGGGGCCAACTGGCGCTGGCGTTCGCGCTGGCACGCCCGAGCAACTCATCGAGCGAACAATCGAAAAACGCCTCGACCGGCTGCCCCAACAACCCGCCACGGATTTGCCCGAGCAGGTTCAACGCACTCTGGTTAACCGCACAAATGCGCCCTTCACCATCGAACGCCAGCAGCCCTTCGCTGAACAGGCCCACAGACTCGGCCTGCAAATGAAAGCGCAGCAACCAGTGGTGCTCAAAATGGCGCAGGAAGTAACAGCTCTCGATCATCTTCGCCGAAAGATTGACCAGCGCCATGGTGTGGAACTGGCTCTGGCGCGACACCGCCTCCCGGGCCGAGGACACATCCAGCACCGCCAGCAGTTCGCCATGAGGGTCGAACACCGGGCTGGCCGAGCAGGTCAGGCCGGTATGTCGGCCACGAAAATGTTCATCGCGATGAATCGTCAGGGACTGGCGCTCCACCAGGCAGGTGCCGATGCCGTTGGTGCCTTCGCAGGCCTCGCTCCAATCGGCACCCAGCCACAGCCCGGCACCCTCGAAGATCTTGCGCTCGCTGGGGGCGGTGACGCAGTTGAGGATCACCCCGCGGGCGTCGGTCAGCAGCACCGCATGGCCGGCGCCGGAGAGCTGTTGATGCAGGCTGTTCATTTCATTGCCGGCGATGCTCAGCACTTGTTGCAGGCGTTCGCGGCTTTCCAGCAGGCGGCCATGTTCGAGCACCGTGGGCGCGATGGTCAATGCGGGGTCGAGGTGATAGTCCTCAAGACAACGCAGCCAGGAGCGGGCGATGGACGGATCGCTGCCGGGGCCATGCAGCGGGTCCTGCCCACGGGTGACCGTCAGGACTTGTTGGGCATGGCGACTGAAATGATCGTTTTGCATGTTCTTATTATTCTCCCTGCGTGAAGTACACCGCGCGCGAGTGCCCAGCATCCTCCAGCCTCCCGACCAATGCAATCCCGGGCAGACCCACCGGTCACAGGCTGTACCGCTTATGGCACAAACTGTCACCCAGGCTGTACCAAGCTTGCCACAGCAACGGTTTGCAACAACCTCTAAACCCTTGATTTACAGGCTCTACGAGGCACTGGCCCGACCTTTGCTCTACGCTTTAACAAGCACAACCGTGCGTCCTCCAATAAACACAAAAAGCCAGGAGATACCCACCATGCGTTACGCACACCCCGGTACTGAAGGCGCGATCGTTTCGTTCAAGGCCAAGTACGGCAACTACATCGGCGGTGAGTTTGTCGCGCCGGTCGATGGCAACTATTTCACCAACACCTCGCCGGTCAACGGCAAGCCCATCGCCGAATTCCCGCGCTCCACTGCCAAGGATATCGACAAGGCCCTGGACGCCGCCCACGCCGCCGCTGACGCCTGGGGCAAGACCTCGGCCCAGGACCGCTCGCTGGTACTGCTGAAAATCGCCGACCGCATCGAACAGAACCTCGAACTGCTGGCCATCACCGAAACCTGGGACAACGGCAAGGCCGTGCGCGAAACCCTGAACGCCGACATCCCGCTGGCCGCGGATCACTTCCGCTACTTCGCCGGCTGCATCCGCGCCCAGGAAGGCAGCAGCGCCGAGATCAACGAACACACCGCCGCTTACCACTTCCACGAACCGCTGGGCGTGGTCGGCCAGATCATCCCGTGGAACTTCCCGCTGCTGATGGCCGCCTGGAAACTCGCGCCAGCCCTGGCCGCCGGTAACTGCGTGGTGCTCAAGCCTGCCGAGCAAACCCCGCTGGGCATCAACGTGCTGATGGAACTGATCGGCGACCTGCTGCCGCCGGGCGTGCTGAACGTGGTGCACGGCTACGGCAAAGAAGCCGGCGAAGCCCTGGCCACCAGCAAGCGCATCGCCAAGATCGCCTTCACCGGCTCCACGCCAGTGGGCTCGCACATCATGCACGCGGCCGCCGAGAACATCATTCCGTCCACCGTTGAGCTGGGCGGCAAGTCGCCGAACATCTTCTTCGCCGACATCATGAAAGCCGAACCGCAATTCATCGAGAAGGCCGCCGAAGGTTTGGTGCTGGCGTTCTTCAACCAGGGCGAAGTGTGCACCTGCCCTTCCCGCGCGCTGGTGGAAGAGTCGATCTACGACGACTTCATGAAAGTGGTGATGAAAAAGGTCGAGTCGATCAAACGTGGCGACCCGCTGGACACCGACACCATGGTCGGCGCCCAGGCGTCCGAGCAGCAGTTCGACAAGATTTTGTCCTACCTCGAAATCGCCAAGGGCGAAGGCGCCGAGCTGCTGACTGGTGGCAAGGTCGAGAAGCTGACCGGCGATCTGGCCACCGGCTATTACATCCAACCAACCCTGCTCAAGGGCACCAACAAGATGCGGGTGTTCCAGGAAGAAATCTTTGGCCCTGTGGTGAGCATCACCACGTTCAAGGATGAAGCCGAAGCCCTGGCGATTGCCAACGACACCGAGTTCGGCCTGGGTGCCGGCCTGTGGACCCGCGACATCAACCGCGCGTACCGCATGGGCCGGGCGATCAAGGCCGGGCGTGTATGGACCAACTGCTATCACCTGTACCCGGCGCATGCTGCGTTCGGTGGTTACAAGAAGTCCGGTGTGGGCCGTGAGACTCACAAGATGATGCTTGATCACTATCAGCAGACCAAAAACCTGCTGGTGAGCTACGACATCAACCCGCTGGGCTTCTTCTAACTGACAACCCGCTCCCACACTTGATCTTCACAAGACCTTGCTACTCATTCGGCTTACTTAAGTAAGCCGGGATAAAACAATAAGAAAGGGATTCCATCATGCCCAGCGAACCGAATGGCGCTCCGGCGTCCGGGTCTTCCGTCGACTTTGAAAAGGTCGGCACCGAATACTTCCAACAACGGGAACTGAAAAAAGGCGCTGCCGGCTGGGTACTATTAGTCGGTCTCGGGGTTGCCTACGTCATCTCCGGCGACTACGCCGGCTGGAACTTCGGCCTCGCCCAGGGTGGCTGGGGCGGCATGTTCCTCGCCACACTGCTGATGGCCACCATGTACCTGTGCATGTGTTTCTCCCTGGCCGAACTGTCCTCCATGATTCCTACCGCTGGCGGCGGCTACGGCTTTGCCCGCAGCGCATTCGGCCCCTGGGGCGGGTTCCTCACCGGCACCGCGATCCTTATCGAATACGCCATCGCCCCCGCCGCCATCGCGGTGTTTATCGGCGCCTATTGCGAGTCGCTGTTCGGCATTGGCGGCTGGATGATCTACCTGGCGTTCTACATCATCTTTATCGGCATCCACATCTTCGGCGTGGGTGAAGCGCTGAAGCTGATGTTTGTGATTACCGCCGTCGCCGCGATTGCCCTGGGTGTGTTCCTGGTGTCGATGGTGCCGCACTTCAGTGTCGCCAACCTGCTGGACATCCCGGTGACCGAGGCCAAGGGCGCCAGCACTTTCCTGCCCTTCGGTTATGTCGGCGTGTGGGCGGCGATTCCCTATGCGATCTGGTTCTTCTTGGCCGTCGAAGGTGTGCCACTGGCCGCTGAAGAAACCAAGAACCCCAAACGCGACCTGCCCCGCGGCCTGATCGGCGCCATTGTGGTGCTGACCAGCTTCGCCCTGCTGATTTTGGTGATCGCCCCCGGCGGTGCTGGCGCCTACGCGTTGATGGCATCGGGCAATCCGCTGGTGGAAGCCTTGTCCAAAGCCTACGGCGGCTCCACGTGGATGGGCCACTTCGTCAATCTGGTGGGCCTGGCCGGGCTGATCGCGAGCTTCTTCTCGATCATCTACGCCTACTCCCGGCAGATCTTCGCCCTGTCCCGCGCCGGTTACCTGCCGCGCAAGCTGTCGCAGACTAACAAAAGCAAGGCACCGGTACTGGCCCTGGTGATCCCCGGCATCATCGGGTTCGGCCTGTCGCTGACCGGCCAAGGCGATTTGCTGATTCTGGTCGCCGTATTCGGCGCGACCATTTCCTACGTGCTGATGATGGCCGCGCACATCACCTTGCGCATCCGCCGCCCCAAAATGGACCGCCCTTACCGTACTCCGGGCGGCATCTTCACCTCGGGCGTCGCCCTGGTACTGGCCTGCATCGCTGTTGTGGCGGGCTTTCTGGTGGATCCGCGCGTGGTGATTGGCGCGGCGATCATCTATGGAGTATTAATTGCTTACTTTGCTTTCTACAGTCGGCATCACTTGGTAGCAGGCACGCCGGAAGAGGAATTTGCGGCGATCCAGGCCGCAGAGGCCGCCTTGCACTAAACGCCGTAAACCTCGACGCGGGCGCTTTACTCACATTCAGCCCGCGTCGACAAGGAGACTCTGTATGGCAAGCTTTTCCCACGCGGTCGGTGTATTGACCTACCGCTTCGACAGCCTCAAGGACGTGATGGCCAAGGCCAGCCCGGCCCGCTCCGGGGATTTTTTGGCGGGTGTTGCCGCCCAGAACGATGGCGAGCGGGTCGCGGCGCAAATGGCCTTGGCCAACATTCCGTTGAAGCACTTTCTCGAAGAAGTGTTGATCCCGTACGAAAGCGACGAAGTCACCCGGCTGATTATCGATACCCACGATAAACAGGCGTTTTCCGTGGTCAGCCACCTGACCGTCGGGGGTTTGCGGGATTGGCTGCTCAGCGACGCGGCCGACGAACAGAGCCTGCGCGCCCTGGCGCCCGGGCTGACACCGGAAATGGCCGCCGCCGTGTCGAAGATCATGCGCGTGCAGGACCTGGTACTGGTGGCGCAGAAAATCCGCGTCGTCACACAGTTCCGCGGCACGATGGGCCTGCGCGGGCGCCTGTCCACCCGCCTGCAGCCCAACCATCCCACCGATGAGCCGGCCGGTATCGCCGCGAGCATTCTTGACGGCCTGCTCTACGGCAACGGCGACGCCATGATCGGCATCAACCCGGCTACCGACAGCATCGCCTCGATCTGCGCGATGCTGGAAATGCTCGACGCGATCATCCAGCGTTATGAAATCCCGACCCAGGCCTGCGTGCTGACCCACGTCACCACCTCCATCGAAGCCATCAACCGTGGCGTGCCGCTGGACCTGGTGTTCCAGTCGATCGCCGGCACCGAGGCGGCCAATGCCAGCTTCGGCATCAGCCTGAGCGTGCTGCAGGAAGGCTACGACGCGGGCCTGAGCCTTAATCGCGGCACCCTCGGGCAAAACCTGATGTATTTCGAAACCGGCCAGGGCAGCGCCTTGTCGGCCAACGCACACTTTGGCGTCGACCAGCAAACCTGCGAAACCCGCGCCTATGCCGTTGCCCGGCATTTCAAGCCGTTTTTGGTGAACACGGTCGTAGGATTTATCGGCCCCGAGTACCTGTACAACGGCAAGCAGATCATCCGCGCCGGCCTCGAAGACCACTTCTGCGGCAAGCTGCTGGGCGTGCCCATGGGGTGCGACATCTGCTACACCAACCATGCCGAAGCCGACCAGGACGACATGGACACCCTGCTCACCCTGCTGGGCGTGGCCGGGATCAACTTCATCATGGGCATCCCGGGCTCCGACGACATCATGCTCAACTACCAGACCACTTCATTTCACGACGCGCTGTACGCCCGCCAAACATTGGGTTTAAAGCCGGCACCGGAGTTTGAACAGTGGCTGGCGAAAATGGGCATCTTCACGCAAGCCGACGGCAAGGTGCACTTCGGCAACAGCCTGCCACCGGCATTCCGCCACGCCTTGGCGCAACTGGGATGAAGAAGGAACCGCCCGTGCACATCGACACCCCGGAAAACAACGTGGACAACCCGTGGCTTGAGCTGCGGCGCCTGACCCCGGCGCGGATTGCCCTAGGCCGCACCGGCACCAGCATGCCTACCGGCGCTCAGCTGGATTTCCAGTTCGCCCATGCCCAGGCCCGCGACGCGGTACACCTGCCGTTTGATCATGCAGGGCTCAGCAGCCAATTGGCGGAGCGTGGCCGCGACAGCCTGCTGCTGCACAGCGCCGCCGTCGACCGTCACAGCTACCTGCAACGCCCGGACCTTGGGCGCCGCCTCAGTGATGAATCCGCCCAGGCCCTGCGGGACTATGCCGAAGCCAACCCCGGCGGCGTGGACCTGGCGGTGGTGGTGGCCGATGGCTTGTCGGCCCTGGCGGTGCATAAACATACGTTGCCGTTTCTTACACGCATGGAGGAACAAACCCACGCTGAAGGCTGGTCGCTGTCACCGGTGATTCTGGTGGAGCAGGGCCGTGTCGCCGTCGCGGATGAAGTCGGCCAGTTGCTCGGGGCAAAAATGGTGGTGATCCTGATCGGCGAGCGGCCGGGGCTCAGCTCGCCGGACAGCCTGGGGCTGTATTTCACCTACAACCCCAAGGTCGGCCTCACTGACGCCTACCGCAACTGCATCTCCAATGTGCGCCTGGAAGGCTTGAGCTACGGCATGGCCGCTCACCGCCTGCTTTACTTGATGCGGGAGGCCTGTCGCCGGCAGTTGTCGGGGGTCAACCTCAAGGATGAAGCGCAGGTACAAACCCTCGAGTCGGATGATCCCGACCTGATGAAAGGAAACTTCCTGCTCAGCCCACCGAAGGACTGATCCCTGCACGATTGCGCTTTTTCTCTGCTTTAGGCAGCATCGAGACACGGCCGCTTGTGTGGTCATACCCCATTTGGAAGTTGAGGCCTGGCATGCGGATTACTCAAGCGACCCTTGAACACCTGGACCTGTTGACCCCGCTTTTCGTCAAATACCGCGAATTTTACGGCGCGCTGCCGTTTCCTGATTCGAGCCGCGCCTTCCTGGAAAAACGCCTGCGCCGCAAGGAGTCCGTGATCTACCTGGCGCTGGCCGACGATGACGACAAGAAACTGCTTGGCTTTTGCCAGCTGTATCCAAGCTTTTCATCGTTGTCCCTCAAGCGGGTGTGGATCCTCAACGACATCTACGTCGCCGAAGACGCACGCCGGCAGTTGGTGGCCGACAACCTGATGCGTACCGCGAAGAAGATGGCCAAGGAAACTCAAGCCGTGCGCCTGCGTGTGTCCACCAGCAGCGACAACCAGGTGGCGCAGAAAACCTATGAGTCCATCGGTTTTCGGGAAGACACCGAGTTCAAGAACTACGTGCTTGCGATCAGCGATGACTGACAACTATTAACCAAACCTCATACATCTGTTGTGGGAGCCCCCTCCCACACTGACGCTGTGTCTACAATCAGATCGCTTTCGCGACATTCCCCGCTACAAAACCAGCACGCTTTTCACAACTCTATCCGTATAATGCGGACCTTTCAGGGTCGTAAGAAATACGCCACTACCTTGTAGCCCTTATTACCCGAAGCCTCCGCACAGGCCCGCTGAGCCAGGCCATTCACACAGGTGCCCTCCATGGATTTCAACCCGCTCGACCTTATCCTGCATCTCGACGTGTACCTCGACATGCTGGTGAGAAACTACGGAGTGTGGATCTACGCCATTCTGTTCCTGGTTATCTTTTGCGAAACCGGCCTGGTGGTCATGCCGTTTCTGCCGGGTGATTCCTTACTGTTCATCGCCGGCGCTGTTGCAGCGGGCGGCGGCATGGACCCGATATTGCTGGGCGGCCTGCTTATGCTCGCGGCCATCCTGGGTGACAGTACCAACTACGTGATCGGACGAACGGCCGGGGAACGCTTGTTCAGCAACCCCAACTCGAAGATCTTCCGCCGCGACTACCTGCAAAAAACCCACGACTTCTACGACAAGCACGGCGGCAAAACCGTGACCCTGGCGCGCTTCCTGCCGATCCTGCGCACGTTTGCGCCGTTCGTCGCCGGTATCGCGAAAATGCCTTACCCGCGCTTCTTCGGTTTCAGCGTGTTCGGCACCGTCCTCTGGGTCGGCGGCCTGGTAACCCTGGGCTACTTCTTCGGCAACGTGCCGTTCATCAAGAAAAACCTGTCGCTGCTGGTGGTGTTCATCATCCTGCTGTCGCTGGTACCGATGATCATCGGTGTGTTCCGCAGCCGCTTTGGCCGCAATTCCACCGAAGCCAAGCCGCAGTAACCTGCGATGTGGTCCCTCAGCGCCTGGCGTCGCCGGCGCCTGCTGGCCAAGCACCCGATTGCCGATGAAACGTGGCAGCGGGTGCGCCATCACCTGACGTTCCTCGACGGCATCACTGCCGAGCAAGACCAGTGGCTGCGGGAAGCCTGCGTGGTGTTCCTCGCCGAAAAACACCTCACCGCCCTGCCCGGCGTCGAACTGCACCAGGAACAGCGCCTGCTGCTCGCCGCCCAGGCACAGCTGCCGCTGATGAACCTTGGCGACCTCGACTGGTACCAGGGCTTCCACGAGATCGTGCTGTACCCCGACGACTTCCTCAGCCCGCAGCGCCATCGCGACGCCAGCGGCGTGGAGCACGAGTGGGACGGCGAGCACAGCGGCGAAGCCTGGCAACAGGGCCCGGTGATCCTTGCGTGGCCCGGCGTACTGGCCAGCGGCAACTGGGAAGGCTACAACCTGGTCATTCACGAACTGGCCCACAAGCTGGACATGCTCAACGGCGACGCCAACGGCCTGCCACCCCTGCACCACGACATGCGCGTGCAGGAATGGGCCAGCGTCATGCAAAGCGCCTTCGACGACCTCAACCGCCAGCTCGACCGCAACCCTGACGCCGAAACGGCCATCGACCCCTACGCCGCGGAAAACCCGGCCGAGTTCTTTGCCGTCACCAGCGAATATTTCTTCAGTGCCCCGGATTTACTGGTCAGCAGTTATCCACAGGTGTACGAGCAACTGAGCCACTTCTACCGTCAGGATCCCCTGGCGCGCCTGCACCAACTGCAGGCCGGCGACGTGCGGTATCAGACGGAACGCCAAGCGCCCTACGACGTCTGACGCATGGCATCGGCGTCAGAATATGCCTATAATCGCCGCCACTTTTAGGCCAATCCGGCCATGTTCCATGGCCAACTACGGGGGCAACGCCCAATGAGCTACAGCAAGATTCCGGCTGGCAAAGACCTGCCGAACGACATCTACGTCGCCATCGAGATTCCGGCCAACCACGCGCCGATCAAATACGAAATCGACAAAGACAGCGACTGCCTGTTCGTTGACCGTTTCATGGCCACCCCGATGTTCTACCCGGCCAACTACGGTTTCATCCCCAACACCCTGGCAGACGACGGTGACCCCCTCGACGTGCTGGTCGTGACCCCTTACCCGGTTACCCCAGGCTCGGTTATCCGCGCCCGCCCGGTCGGCATCCTGAACATGACTGACGACGGCGGCGGCGATGCCAAAGTTATCGCAGTACCACACGACAAGCTGTCCCAGCTGTATGTCGACGTGAAGGAATACACCGATCTGCCGCCACTGCTGCTGGAACAGATCAAACACTTCTTCGAGAACTACAAAGACCTCGAAAAAGGCAAATGGGTGAAGATCGACGGTTGGGGCAACGCAGACGCCGCCCGCGCCGAGATCATGAAGTCGGTCGCTGCCTACAAAGGCTGATACCGCTATTCGCTCTGAAAAAGCCCCGATTAAACGGGGCTTTTTTTGTGGGAAAAATATAAACATCCGCCTACTTTAATAAACATATTTACAGCAATTGTTTAACTAGCTTAATCAACTAGCAGAATAGTCCTGCGATAAGGAAACACCTACATACAGCAACTCAACGCATGGTTTATTTGATCTGATTTTACGGCCAGTAAACTCTGCGTTTATGAATACATCAGGTGATCGCTTAAGAGCGCTATTACGGGAAGTTCATCTTTCCGCTTCCGACTTCGCCAAGAACCGCGATGTTACGCCTCAACACGTAAACAACTGGTTCAAACGCGGCGTCCCCATGGGCCGGCTCAACGAGTTCGCAGAATTGTTGTGCGTCACCAGCCGTTGGCTGCGCACAGGCGAAGGCCCCAAACATCCACCCGCCAACTACCTGCTGGAAGGATCCGATGCAGACACCTCCCACCGTATCGCCCGCGAGACCAGCGGCAACTACATCACCCACCCGGTCTCGGGCCCGGTAAAAATCGACGTGGAGATCCCCCTCCACCCCACCTTCACCTCGACCGAAAGCATCCGCCTCTCCCTGCACACCCTTGAAGCCATCGGTGTAAGCCCGGAGCGGGCACTCGGGGCCTACATGGTCGGCAACAGCATGATCGACATCATCCAGGACGGAAGTACCCTTGCCATCGACTGTGGTCGCAAACAGATCATCGATGGCGAAATCTACGCGGTAGAGCACGACGGAATGCTGCGGATCAAATACCTCTACAACCGTCCAGGAGGTGGCCTGCGGATGCGCAGCCACAACAGCGCCGAGCATCCGGACGAGTTTTTGACCTATGAGCAGCGGCATGAGCAGAACTTTGAGATTCTGGGTTGGGTGTTCTGGTGGGCGACACTGAATAACCGCCGCCCGCCGGTGCCGCTGGATGCGCATTTATTGGGCTACGAAGGCTCTAAATCGGATCCGGAGCTGGGAAATTGAGGCGAATATGGGTATTATCCGCCGCACATTTGGCAGGGGGTTGGCGTGAAGCCGGTCCGCCCTGCCTGGCGATGCGGAGGAGTTCCCGCTGATGCCCCTTATCACCTGGGTGTGAGCCTGGGTGAACGATTTGAAGGCTGGTGAGGTTTACCAAAAATAAGCTGAACCAGTCCCCGAGAAGCCGGCCACAAGCCGGCTTTTTAATGCCTGGAAGAAATGCGCTACACCTGCCAGGCATCGAGCTATTTGAGAACGCGCCAACCGCTCCAAGGCACGCAAGCCGTCTTTTCCATCCTCAGGACATTCGCCTGATACGTCGCTAAAAGCCCGTTCCAAGAACACGTTTCGCATACCTGTCGTTACCAACGACATGACATCAAGACGTGTCGCAAAAATCAAAATATAGCGACACGTAGTGCACGCATGTTTACACTGACGCCACGAAAGGGCGCCCTGATGAGCCCCTCTTACCTTTAGACGGATAAGTCAAAGACCGAGCCCCATCCATGACCGCATCCCACCTTCCCTGGCAGGCTGACAAGCCCTACAACCAGCTTCCCACTTTGCCACCGGCAACTGTTCTGGAAACCCATGCAGTGCTCAAACGCTGCATTGAGGCCCGCACAGCCCTGGCCGAATTGAAGCAAGCGGCTGAGCTGATCCCTAACCAGACAATGCTGATCAACACCATTCCATTGCTGGAGGCCAAGGACAGCTCAGAGATCGAAAGTATCGTCACCACCACGGATTTGCTCTTTCAGCATGCTCAGGATGGGGATAGCCACGCAGACCCAGCGACCAAGGAAGCACTGCGCTACCGCAAAGCCCTGCAGAAAGGTTATCAATCGTTGGCCGACCGCCCACTCTCCACCGGTACTGCAGTCGAAATCTGCCGCACGCTTAAAGGCGTGAACATGGATATACGCCGGGTGCCAGGAGTCCAGCTAGCCAACGACCGAACCGGCGAGATCATCTATACCCCACCGGAAGGCGAAGATCGCTTACGTGACATGCTCGCCAACTGGGAGCGCTTCCTGCACAACGAGACCGACCTGGATCCATTAGTACGTATGGCGGTTAGTCACTATCAATTCGAAGCCATTCACCCATTCACCGACGGCAATGGCCGTACCGGGCGAGTGCTCAACACCCTGTACCTGATCCAGGAAGGCCTGCTGAATCTACCGATTCTCTACCTTAGCCGTTACATCATTGCCCATAGAGCCGATTACTACCGCCTGTTGCTTGATGTCACTCGCAAACAAGCCTGGGAGCCTTGGCTGCTGTACATGCTCAGCGCTGTGGAAGAAACAGCACGCTGGACTTGTGCAAAAATTGCCGCTATTCGCAGCCTGTCCGAGCACACCACCCAGTTTGTTCGTGAGCAGTTGCCGAAAACCTATTCCCGCGAGCTGGTAGACGTCATTTTCGAACAGCCCTACTGCCGCATCAGCAACGTCGTCGACAAACAGATTGCCCAGCGTCAAGCAGCCTCCCGTTACCTCAAAGAACTAGTCGCCATCGGCGTTCTGCAAGAGGTTCAGGTTGGCAAGGAAAAGCTCTTCATCCATCCCAAGCTGATGCAGTTACTCACTCGCGACAACAACGACTTCAAGCCGTACGCCTGAGGGGAGAGCTTTACTCGATGACAATCGTCTGCCGGGATCTGCGCCCCTGAGCCGTGATGATTAGCATTTGGTCAGTAGGTTGCTGACCAAATGCATCGTTACCTCAGTGTCGGCTTAGGATCCTCACCTCGGCTGCAAACAGTCCAGCGCTCGATCCACCACTACTTTCGACATTTCAACCAAATGCATCACCGCCCGCTGCGCGCCGTTCAGCGGCTCGGTCGACGCCTGGGCGGTCGCCACGGCGCAATGCAATAACTCGGCAGCATGGGCCAGGGCATCTTCGAAACTCAGTTCGTCATCAACGGTAAACGGGTTGGGTGAAGGCTGCGCGTCCGGCGCTTTGAGGTAGTGATCGATAGCGCGCCGAGTGGCGTCATTGTCGCTCAGTAAGGCTTTACGGAAAGTGGGTGGATCGGGGGTAACTTTGACCATGGTAAATCTCCAATCAAACATTTGGAGCCACCACGCTTCGCGACTAAACGAAGGTGGCAGCTGTACGCAGGTTAGTCGACCGGTCGATTGGAAACCCGGCGCGCCCGAGGGCGCCCTGCGCACAGCCACCATAAAAGTGCAGGCGAAAAACGGCCTGACTCATGAACTGATCGTGCGCCAATCGAATCCGGGCGACTAAACCCGATCACTGAATATGCAGTGACGGAACGCAGACTAGTCGCGGGATTTTGCTGGCGCAAGCGCCTGGAATTCTCTAGGAAACGTCCTGCAAATGAAAGGGATCAGTCTTCCTGGCCATTCCCAATCACCGCCTCTTCTTGACTCTCCCCCTAAGGTCACACCTCACCCTGAAACCCCAGTTTTCAGGACCGCACCACCATGAGCCAACGCATCCTGGTCATCCTCGGCCACCCTTCCAGCACCAGCTTCTGCTCGGCCCTCACCGACACCTACATCACCAGCGCCAAAAACGCCGGCCACGAAGTACGCATCCTGCGTCTGGGTGAACTGGCTTTCGACCCTATCCTCCACAACGGCTACAACCAGGCCCAGCCTCTGGAACCCGACCTGCTCAACGCTCAATCCGACATCCTGTGGGCCAATCACCTGACGTTTGTTTTCCCCGTCTGGTGGGGTGGCATCCCTGCGTTGATGAAAGGTTTTATCGACCGAATTTTCCTATCCGGTTTCGCCTTCAAATACCGCAAGGGAAAGGCCTTCCCCGACAAACTCCTGAAGGGCAGAACCGCGCACTTGCTGGTGACCCTGGACACGCCGCCGTGGTATTACAGGTGGTTCTACCGCATGCCCGCACTGCACCAGATACGCAAGACGACGCTGGAGTTTTGTGGCATCCAGCCGATCAAGACGTTGCAGTTCGGGCCGGTGCTTGGCTCTACGCCAGCACAGCGGGAACAGTGGCTGAAACAGGCCGGCGCACTCTTTGGGAAAAGGATTTTTCATGTACATCGGCAAAGCCGCGCAACTGTCGGGCACAACCATCAAGGCGATTCGTCACTATGAGGCCATCGGCCTGTTGCCGCCGCCGCAGCGGGAAGGTCGTTATCGGATTTACTCCACGCAAAGTGTCGAACTGCTGACGTTCATCAAGTGCGCCCAGCAGTTGGGTTTCAAGCTCAAGGAGTTGCAGGCGATTCTGGGTGGGCATCCTGGTGATGGGTTGCCCTGGGAGCTGGCGGACAAGGCAATCACCAACAAAAAGCAGGAACTGGTGAGGCAAATCGAAGCGCTGCAGAAGATGCACGGGGGATTGGTCGAATTTGAGGCCAGTCTCAAGGATGCTCAGGGCCAATGCACCGCACCACTGAAAACGCCACTGCCGTCAATGAGCTGAATCGCTGTTTTACGTAGTACCGGGCAGCGGCTCGGAACAGAAAAAGCTTCGCAAGTAATGGAGTGGTTTCCGGCCGCACTGGGAAAGGTCCACTTCGAGCGCGATTGGCAATGGCGTGCTGGCGGGAAGTTGGACGGCGATTACCGGCGTGTGGGACGCCATCAAGCAAGCGCAGGAGATCTTCAAGGACGCCGGCAAGCTGTTTGAAAGCCTGGGGGCGACAGCCAGCGAATCGATGGAGCTGGCGAGTACTGCGCCAAAGGTTATGGAACAGGCGATCCTGCTGGCCAGTGATGAGGCGGCGCTGTACCTGATGTGCGCATCTGACTGGACAGTGAGCCGAATAGCTCACACAATCGGCTCACCAAATGAGCCGAATAAGCCTCCTATTCGGCTCACGCACAGAGCATGCCTCCATGGATCAACCGAACTGGATCTGGCAACAACCCGACTGGCCGCACTTTCACTGGCAACCAGAGCGCCTTGCAGCGTTGTTGCGAGAGTGCACGCACGCGCAAGGAAAGTTGCTGGGCATGCTCGGTTCGGTCAGCCAGGCCCAGAGCTCAGAGAATGAACTGGATGCGTTGCTGCAAAACATTCTGACCTCCTCGGCAATCGAGGGTGAGCAACTGAATGTGGGTTCCGTACGTTCCTCTTTGGCCCGACGCCTGGGCCTGGAGCAATTGCAAGACGGCTCAGTGAGCAGACGCAGCGAGGGTCTGGCTGACTTGATGCTGGACGCCACGCAACAGTTTGCTCAACCGTTTACCCTCACCCGTCTATTTAACTGGCATCGGTGGTTGTTTCCCGCCGAGGAGGCCCGCTTTTCCACCCACGGCTTGAACGTAGGCGCGCTAAGGGGGGATGAGCCCATGCAGGTTGTGTCGGGACGACTGGACCGACCCACTGTGCATTTCGAGGCCCCACCCCGCCAAGGGCTAGAGCAGTCGCTGGACGATTTCATCGAATGGTTTGAAGCCAGTCGCCATCATGCGGCCCTTGACCCATTGCTGCGCGCAGGCCTGGCGCATTTCTGGTTCGTCACCCTGCATCCCTTCGATGATGGTAATGGTCGTCTGACGCGGGCGATTACCGACCTCGCGCTTGCCCAGGCAGAGCATCAAGCGATCCGCTTCTACGCGATGTCGGCGAGCATCCTTGAAGACCGGGCGGGCTATTACCGTGCACTGGAAACCAGTCAAAAGGCCACGCTGGATATCACCGATTGGCTTGAGTGGTTCCTGCAAACGCTGCTTCGTAGCTTGCAGCAGGCCATGGTGCGGATTGACCGGGTGCTGGGCAAAACCCGCTTCTGGCAGCAGCATCGGGACCACGCACTCAGCGCCGAACAGACCAAAGTCTTGAATCGCCTGCTCGACGGTGGCGAAAAGGGCTTTGAGCACGGGATCAGCGCCGCCCAGTATCAGGCAGAGGCCAAAGTGTCCAAGGCCACGGCGACCCGACATCTGGCCGATCTTCTGGAAAAAAACTGCCTGGTTCGGCTACCCGGCGGCGGCCGCAGCACCCGCTATCAAATCAACACCCAAGGCGATTGATTTACAAGGCAAATCCCCCCACTCATTTGCCCCAATCCCCCATGTCTGCTAGTGTCGCGCCGGTTTACCGTCTACCGGAATAGCCGCCATGGCCCGCAAAAAAGTTGCACTCGATTTCGAACAATCCCTCGCCGACCTGCAAACCCTGGTCGAGCGTATGGAGAACGGCGAGTTGTCGCTGGAAGACTCGTTGACCGCATTCGAGCAAGGCATCGGCCTGACCCGCGACTGCCAGAGCGCCCTGGCGCAGGCGGAGCAGAAGGTCCAGGTGTTGCTGGAACGCGATGGGGAGTTGGCCGAAGAACCTTTCGATGCGGAACAGCCTGAATGATCGACGCTTATCAGGCCGGCAGCCAGGCCCGGGTCAATGCTGCGCTGGAACCGCTGTTTGTCGCGCCCAGCCCTGAGCTGAACCGCCTGTATGAGGCCATGCGCTACAGCGTGATGAACGGTGGCAAGCGCGTTCGCCCGTTGCTCGCCTATGCGGCCTGTGAAGCCCTCGGCGCCCAGGCGGAGGAAGCCAACGGCGCCGCCTGTGCGGTGGAGTTGATCCACGCTTACTCCCTGGTACACGACGATTTGCCGGCAATGGACGACGACGATCTGCGTCGCGGCCAACCCACTACCCATAAAGCCTTTGATGAAGCCTGCGCGATTCTCGCCGGTGACGGCCTGCAAAGCCTGGCGTTCAGCGCCCTGCTGGACCCGCGCCTGAGCAGCGTCAACGCCGAGATCCGTCTGCGCATGGTTACCGCGCTGGCGCTGGCCGCAGGGCCTGCCGGCATGGTCGGCGGCCAGGCGATTGACCTGGGCTCGGTCGGTTTGAAGCTCGATCAACAAGCCCTGGAATACATGCACCGCCACAAGACCGGCGCGCTGATCGAGGCCGCCGTGCACCTCGGCGCCCTGGCCAGTGGCCGTGCCGAAGCTGCGCAACTGGCGGCGCTGCAAACCTACGCGCGGGCCATCGGCCTGGCGTTCCAGGTGCAGGACGATATTCTCGACGTTGAAAGCGATACCGCGACCCTCGGCAAGCGCCAGGGTGCTGATATCGCACGGGACAAGCCGACTTATCCTTCGCTTCTCGGGCTGGAAGCCGCCAAGGCGTACGCCCTGGAGCTGCGGGACCAGGCCCTGGATGCCCTGCGACCTTTCGACGCGGCTGCCGAGCCACTGCGTGACCTGGCGCGGTATATCGTCGAACGTCGCCACTGACAACAGCGGCCTTTTCCACCGCATATCAGCCAAGTTCGGCGCTCTGCGTGGGCAGTTTGCGATGCTTGAGGTAAACTGCCGCCTCTTCTATACCTATAACGATTCGCCTGATGCCCACGACGTTTCAAGAGATTCCCCGCAAGCGCCCGGCCACGCCCCTGCTGGACCGTGCCAACACGCCAGCCGGCCTGCGCCGCCTGGGTGAAGCCGAGCTGGAAACCCTGGCCGATGAGTTGCGCCTGGAATTGCTCTACACGGTCGGCCAGACCGGTGGGCATTTCGGTGCCGGCCTGGGCGTCATCGAGCTGACCATTGCGCTGCATTACGTATTCGACACTCCGGACGACCGGCTGGTGTGGGACGTGGGTCATCAGGCCTATCCGCACAAGATTCTCACCGGACGCCGCGAGCGCATGGCCACACTGCGCCAGAAGGATGGCATCGCCGCCTTCCCGCGCCGCTCCGAGAGCGAGTACGACACCTTTGGCGTCGGCCACTCCAGCACCTCTATCAGTGCAGCGTTGGGCATGGCGATTGCCGCCCGCCTGCAAAACAGCGATCGCAAGGCGATTGCTGTGATCGGTGATGGCGCGTTGACCGCCGGCATGGCCTTCGAGGCGCTGAACCACGCGCCGGAAGTGGACGCCAACATGCTGGTGATCCTCAACGACAACGACATGTCGATCTCGCGCAATGTCGGTGGCCTGTCGAATTACCTGGCAAAAATCCTCTCTAGCCGCACCTACGCAAGCATGCGTGAAGGCAGCAAGAAGGTGCTCTCGCGTCTACCCGGCGCGTGGGAAATTGCCCGTCGTACCGAAGAATATGCCAAGGGCATGCTGGTTCCCGGCACCCTGTTCGAAGAGTTGGGCTGGAACTACATCGGCCCGATCGACGGCCATGACCTGCCAACCCTGATCGCCACCCTGCGCAACATGCGTGACCTTAAAGGCCCGCAGTTCCTGCATATCGTGACCAAGAAAGGCAAAGGCTTCGCCCCGGCGGAAGTCGACCCGATTGGTTACCACGCGATCACCAAGCTGGAACCGCTGAACGCCCCGGCCGCCGCGCCGAAGAAGCCCAGCGGGCCAAAGTATTCCGGTGTGTTCGGCGAATGGCTGTGTGACATGGCCGCCGCCGACCCGCGCCTGGTGGGCATCACCCCGGCGATGAAGGAAGGTTCCGACCTGGTGGCGTTCAGCGAGCGTTTCCCGCTGCGCTATTTCGACGTGGCCATCGCCGAGCAACACGCGGTGACCTTCGCCGCGGGCATGGCCTGTGAAGGCGCCAAGCCGGTAGTCGCGATCTACTCTACGTTCCTGCAACGCGGTTATGACCAGTTGATTCATGACGTCGCGGTGCAGAACCTCGACGTGCTGTTCGCCATCGACCGTGCGGGCCTGGTGGGCGAAGACGGCCCGACCCATGCCGGCAGCTTCGACCTCTCGTACCTGCGCTGCATCCCCGGCATGCTGGTGATGACCCCGAGCGACGAGAACGAACTGCGCAAGATGCTCAGCACCGGCCACCTGTACAACGGCCCGGCGGCTGTGCGCTATCCGCGGGGGAATGGTCCGAATGCAGTGATCGAAAAGGACCTTGAGCCTATCGAAATCGGCAAGGGTATCGTCCGCCGCCAGGGCAGCGGCGTTGCCTTGCTGGTGTTCGGCGTGCAATTGGCTGAAGCCTTGAAAGTGGCCGAGAAGATCGACGCCACGGTGGTAGACATGCGTTTCGTCAAGCCACTGGACGAGGCCTTGGTGCGCGAGATCGCCGGCAGCCATGAGCTGCTGGTGACCCTCGAAGAAAACGCCATCATGGGCGGCGCCGGTGCGGCAGTCAGTGAGTTCCTGGCACGGGAGAATATCCTCAAGTCCGTGCTGCACCTGGGCCTGCCGGATGTGTATGTCGAGCATGCCAAGCCGGCGCAGATGCTGGCCGAGTGCGGGCTGGATGAATCCGGGATTGAAGCTTCGGTTCGTCAGCGCATGGCCCTGCTGGGCCTGTAGAAACGCGATTAAAAATGTGGGAGCGGGCTTGCTCGCGAAAGCGCTGGGTCAGTCGACAGATGCATTGACTGACACTGCGCCTTCGCGAGCAAGCCCGCTCCCACATTTGTTTTATGCCAACTTCAAATGCTACGGACAGCCCATGAACCGCCTTCGCCTTGCCCTGCCCCTTCTGTTACTGCCCGCCACCGACCTGCTCGCCGACAGTTTCGAACGCGACCAAGCCCTCAAGCTGCCCGACGTGGTGATCAGCGCCAACCGCCAGGTCCAGGCGCGCAACGACAGCAGCGCCGCCAACACCGTCTTCACCCGCGACGACATCGACCGCCTGCAACCCACCAGCGTGACCGACTTGCTCAGCCGCGTGCCCGGCGTGCAGGTTTCACAGGCCGGTGGCCGTGGCAGTCTGGCAAGCGTCTACATTCGTGGCACCAAGTCGGCCCAGAGCCTGGTGTTGGTCGACGGACAGCGCATCGGCAACTCGACTTCCGGCGACAGCAACCTGCAGCACCTGAACATCCAGCAGATCGAACGCGTGGAAGTCCTGCGTGGTTCGCGCTCGGTGATCTACGGCAGCGATGCGATTGGCGGGGTGATCCAGATTTTCACCCGGCGTGGTAACGAGTCCGGCCTGCAACCCCGCCTGCATGTGGGATTTGGTAGCAACCAGACGTGGGAACGCAGCCTGGGCTTGTCCGGCGGCGATGCGCAAACTCGCTTCAACCTCGGCGCCAGCCTGGATGACACGGCCGGAATCAATCGCACGTACGACTCCTATCCCAGCGACCGCGACCATGACGCCTATCGCAACCAGGCCATCAGTTTCAGCCTGAGCCATGCCTTCAACGATGACCTCGAAGCGGGTGTGAACGTGCTGGATAACCGCGGCAAAAGCGAATTCGACAACCCGTTCGGTCGCTTCGATTCGACCACCTTCCAAAGCTTCCAGCAAAAGCCCTACACCCACTTCACCGTGAGCAGTGTCAGCACCTATGTTGACGCGCGTATCAATGACACGTGGAAGTCCCGGCTGGAAGCGGGCCACAGCGAAAACCGCGAAGAAACCCGGGACAAGCTCAGCACCGAACGCAGCGTGTTCAACACTTACCGCAACTCACTGAATTGGCAGAACGACCTGACCCTCAATGAGCAGAACAGCCTGATACTGGGCGGCGACTGGTACGAGGACCAGGTCAACAGCAGCACAGCGTTCGCCGAAGACAGTCGCTGGAATCGAGCGGCGTTTATCCAGCACCGTTTTCAAGCCCAGTCCTTTTCCACCGAACTGGGCCTGCGTCGCGACGATAACCAACAGTTCGGCGGCCACAACAGTTGGAGCGGCACCTTCACCCTGCCGCTGAACCCGGACAATGATCTGTTGCTGAGCTACAGCGAAGGCTTCCGCGCGCCTACGTTCAACGACCTCTACTACCCGGACGAATTCGGCTTCAAAAACAGTAACCCGAACCTCAAGCCCGAGACATCGAAAAGCTACGAAGTGCAATGGCGCAGCCAGCTCAGCGACAGCAGCCGACTGGAAGCCTCGCTGTACCGCACCGATATTCAGGATGCGATCGTGTTTGCCAGCAACGGCCCGCAAAACGTCAGCGCCGCACGCATCAACGGCTTCGAGGCGGCGCTCAAGCAAGAACTGTTCGGCTGGCAAAGCAGCCTCGCCGTTGCATTGATCGACCCACGCGACCGCGACACCGGGCGCACACTGGCGCGTCGAGCCCGGCGCACCCTGAGCCTGGACCTGGATCGCCAATTCGATCAATTCGGCGTCGGCGCCAGCTGGCAAGCGGTGAG
This sequence comes from Pseudomonas sp. P7779, assembly GCF_013386315.1. Lineage (NCBI taxonomy): Bacteria > Pseudomonadati > Pseudomonadota > Gammaproteobacteria > Pseudomonadales > Pseudomonadaceae > Pseudomonas > Pseudomonas sp. P7779. Next base: position 25,267 of record NZ_JACARZ010000029.1, read on the forward strand.
CAGCAGCTACGATGATGCGGCGAACCAGCAACGCCTGGGCGGGTATGGCTTGCTGGGGCTACGGGGCAGTTGGGCGGTGAACCATGAAGTCACGCTGGAAATGAAGCTCGATAACCTGCTGAACAAGGACTACAGCCGGGCGCTGTATCAGTATCAAGGCCAGCAATATGGCTATCGGGAAGAAGGCCGGGCACTGATGTTCGGGGTGACCTGGACGCCGGAACTCTAAGTCGCCTGCACCGGCCTCATCGCGGGCAAGCCCGGCTCCCACAGGGGACCGTGCTTATCCAGACGACTCGGTCAAATGTGGGAGCTGGCTTGCCTGCGATAGCGGTCTCACAGCCCCGGAGCAAGAACCTGACACAACCGCGCCACCGCTTCCAGCATCTGCCCGCTGGGCCGTTCCAGGCCCTTGTCGGGCACCAGCAGCAAATGCCCGTTCGCTACCGCCGCCACCTGGGGCCAGGCCTTCCACGCATCCAACTGCGCTTGATCGCCCGCCAGAATCACCTCGGGATTACGCTGCAACACCGACTCAATGCTGACCTGCGGTGCCGGTAATTTCAGGTCATCGAACACATTGCGCGCGCCGCACACACTCAGCGCATCGCTGATGATCTGCCCGCCACCCACGGTGTACAGCGGCTGGTTCCACACCTGATAAAACACCCGCAACGGCTCGGCCCGGTGATAGCGCGAGCGCAATTCGGCCAAGCGCTGACGCAACTGCGCGGCCAATTGCCGGCCGGCGTCATCCCGCCCGAGTTGCCGGGCAATGGTTTCGACCTGTGAGGTGAGTTGTTCGAGGCTGTGGGGTTCGGCGACAAATACCGGGATGTTCAGGCGTTGCAGCTGTTCACGCTGGCCCGGGCCGACGCTGCCGGGCCAAAGCAGGATCAGGTCGGGCTTGAGGCTGAGCAGCCGCTCCATGTCCAACTGCCCGTAGTTGCCCACAGACGGCACGTTCGCCAACGCCTGTGGCCGCTCGCCGCCATCCAGCACGCCCACCAGCAAATCGGCGGCGCCCAGTTCAACGACGATTTCAGACAACGAAGGCGCAAGGCTGACCACCCGCTCGACCGCCGCAGCCTGGGCCGCGACAACCAGCAGCCACACCGCCAGCCAGACGCGCATCAACCCAACTGGCGCGGGATGCGGTAGAGGTAGAACAGCACCAGGGTCGACAGTGCCAACAGAAACAGCGGCACCGCTTCCAGGCCGACAAACACCGCCAGCGCGCCGACCCAGGCCGGCAGTGCAGCCACCAGCAACGCCACACGACGGCGGGCCGCGAGGGTGATCCAGGCAGCCGGTTCTTCAGGGGTATCGAGGGCTTTGCCGGTGGCGATCAGCGCGTGTTTATAGCCGTGGAAGTAACGCAGGCTGACAAACATCGAGGCTACGCCGGCGATAAAAAACGGCATCGCCAGTACCGGCAGCAAGGGCTCGGCCTTGCCAAACACGAGGTTGATCACAAACAACGGCGCCAGCGCCAACGCCAGGTATTGCCACCAGTTAAACGACAGTCGCCGCTTGACCTGGCCGCGCGTCACGCCCGGTCGGCCTCGCCCTGGTGCTCGTTGCCCATCATGTGGTCGAGCTTGCTGGCCTTGGTGGCCAGGTAGAGCTTGTTGTGCGGGTTGTGGCCGGTGTGCAGCGGCACGCGCTCGGCGACGGTGATGCCCATGTCGGTCAAGGCTTTGACCTTGCGCGGGTTGTTGGTCATCAGGCGCAGGGATTTGACGCCCAGGTGCTGGAGCATCGGCAGGCAGATCCCATAGTCGCGCTGGTCAGCGGCAAAACCGAGGCGCTCGTTGGCTTCCACAGTGTCGGCGCCGCCATCTTGCAGCTCATAGGCGCGGATCTTGTTCAGCAGGCCAATGCCACGGCCTTCCTGACGCAGGTACAGCAACACGCCACGGCCTTCGCGGGCGATGGCCTGCAGGGCGGCTTCCAGTTGCGAGCCGCAGTCACAGCGCTGGCTGAACAGCGCATCGCCGGTCAGGCACTCGGAGTGCACGCGACCGAGGACCGGGGCACCGTCCGCCACGTCACCGAGGCTGAGAACAACGTGTTCGCGCCCGGTGGCTTCTTCAAGAAAGCCATTCATGGTGAACGTGGCAAAAGGGGTTGGCAGCTTGGAAGCGGCGACGAAAACGACGGGCACCTTGTGCTCCTGATTTCAGATTTCACAGGGGAGGGATTGTAACAGTAGGTTCCTACAGACGCTTAAGCTGAATTATCGCTGATAAAGATCAATAGGTTCGATTGGCCTTCAGCTTGGTTCTATGCCTTTCAGAAATGTTGATAGCCACGAATGGCCGGCGTGACGTCCTGGCCAGACGCATCCAGCAGGGTAACGCCCTGCCCCGCCTCGACCCGGCCGATTACATGGACCGGTACACCGGCGGCCAACAGCGGCGCCAGTTCGGCGGGCGGCAAGGTGAACGCCAGTACGTAGTCGTCCCCCCCGCTCAACGCGGCCACCCGGGCATCCGCCTCACCGACGAACGCCAGCAAGGCGGCGGACAACGGCAGTTTTTGCTGCTCGATCAACAAGCTGACAGCCGACGCCTTGGCGATATGCCCGCAATCAGCTAAAAGGCCGTCGGAAATATCCATGGCAGACGTGGCCTTGCCCCGCAACGCCAAGCCCAGCGCCAACTGCGGTTGCGGCGACCAGTAATGGGCCAGCAGCGGCTCGGCGATAGCCGCCTCCGCCGTGCGCTGCCCCAGCACCAGCGGCAAGGCGCCCGCTGCGTTACCCAGCTCACCGCCCACACACAGCAAGTCGCCGGGCCGCGCGCCGCTGCGGGTCAAGGCCTGGCCCGCCGGCACCCGGCCAAACACGGTCATGGTCAGGCTCAGCGGCCCACGGGTGGTGTCGCCACCTACCAGAACCACGCCACAACCCTGCGCCATGGCGTTCAAGCCCTGGGCATAGCGTTGCAGCCAATCGGCATCAACCGTCGGGGTGGTGAGGGCAAGGGTAAACGCGAGGGGATTGGCGCCCATGGCTGCCAGGTCGCTGACTGCCACGGCCAGCGAGCGCTGGCCGAGCAGAAACGGATCGCAGGGGTCGGCAAAATGCACGCCGGCCACCAGGGTATCGGTAGAAATCGCCAGCTGTTCCCCGGGAGGAACAGCCAGCAAGGCGCAGTCGTCGCCAATCCCCAGTGCAATTCCTTCGCCGCCCTGCGCACAGGGCGCGGCGGCGAAGTAGTTGCGGATCAGCTCAAACTCGCCCATTGCGTCAGCAAGCGCCAGTTAGCGCTTGTACGCCTTCACTTCGGCTTCACGCAGGCGCGGGGCCAGCTTGTCGAGCACGCCGTTGACGAACTTGTGACCGTCGGTGGAACCGTAGACTTTCGCCAGTTCGATCCCTTCGTTGATCACAACGCGGTAAGGCACGTCGACGCGCTTGAGCAGTTCCCAGGTGGACAGGCGCAGTACGGCCAGTTCAACCGGGTCCAGCTCTTCGATCGCCAGGTCCAGGCACGGCGTCAGTGCAGCGTCGATCTCCGCCAGGTTGGCCGGAACACCGTGCAGGATGTCGTGGAAGTAGCTGGCATCGGCCGCGCTGAAATCGTTGTCGACGCGAAACTGCGCCTCGATTTCGTTCAGCGAGGTTTTCGCCATGTGGCGCTGGTACAAAGCCTGGGTCGCGAGCTGGCGGGCCGAACGACGCTTTTCGCTTTTCGATGGCTTGCCGGCGTCTGCCGGGCGCGGGTCCTGGGGGTTGAACTGATCGCTGTCGTCGCTAATCACTTGGCCTCCAACTGCGCCAGCAGGCTGACCATTTCCAGGGCGGACAGGGCAGCTTCAGCACCTTTGTTGCCGGCCTTGGTGCCGGAACGCTCGATGGCTTGTTCGATGGAATCAACGGTCAGCACGCCAAAGGCGACCGGCACGCCGAACTCCATGGACACCTGGGCCAGGCCCTTGGTGCATTCGCCAGCCACGTATTCGAAGTGCGGAGTGCCGCCACGAATGACCGCGCCCAGGGCGATGATCGCCGCGTATTCACCCTGCTGTGCAACTTTCTGCGCAACCAGTGGAATTTCGAAGGCGCCAGGAGCGCGGATGATAGTGATGTCGCTTTCGCTCACACCGTGGCGAACCAGGGCATCCACGGCACCGCTTACCAAGCTTTCAACCACGAAGCTGTTGAAGCGGCCAACCACCAGGGCATAGCGGCCTTTGGGGGCGATGAAGGTACCTTCGATGGTCTTCAGGGTCATTCGACAAATCTCTTAAAGAGCCGGGACGCGCTTAGTGCGCGCCCCTCAGTGATATTTGAACCGCGAACAAGGGGCAAACAACGCCGGCCTTTATTCGGAGGGCACGTATTCTACTACTTCCAGGTCGAAACCGGATATGGCATTAAATTTCATTGGCGCACTCATCAGGCGCATTTTGCGCACGCCCAGGTCCCGCAGGATCTGCGAACCGGCCCCGACGATGCTGTAGGTGGTCGGTTTTTTCACCGGCGCGTGGTCGGCGGTTTCGCGGATATGCGCCAGCAGCACGTCGCCATCCAGCGGATGGCCCAGCAGCAATACAACACCGCTGCCGGCCTCGGACACCGCGGACATCGCGGCCCGCAGGCTCCAGCGCCCCGGCTGCTTGACCATCAGCAGGTCCCGCAGCGGGTCCATGTTGTGCACCCGCACCAGGGTCGGCTCTTCAGCGCAGATGGTGCCCAGGGTCAGGGCCATGTGCACGTCGCCTTCCACGGAATCGCGATAGGTCACCAGGTTGAACTGGCCCAGTTCGCTGTCCAGCGGCTGCTCGGCAATCCGCTGAACGGTACGTTCGTGGATCATCCGGTAGTGGATCAGGTCGGCAATGGTGCCGATCTTGATGTTGTGCAGCGCGGCAAATTCTTCCAGCTCGGCGCGACGGGACATGGTGCCGTCGTCGTTCATCACTTCGCAGATCACACCGCTCGGCTCGAAACCGGCCATGCGCGCCAGGTCGCAGGCCGCTTCGGTGTGGCCGGCGCGAGCCAGGGTGCCACCCGGCTGGGCCATCAGCGGGAAGATGTGGCCCGGGCTGACGATGTCTTCGGCCTTGGCGTCTTTCGCGGCAGCGGCTTGTACGGTGCGGGCGCGGTCAGCAGCGGAGATACCGGTGGTGACACCGGTAGTGGCTTCGATGGACACGGTGAACTTGGTGCCAAACCCGGAACCATTGCGCGGCGCCATCAACGGCAGCTTCAGCAGCTCGCAGCGCTCGCGGCTCATCGGCATGCAGATCAGGCCACGGGCGTGCTTGGCCATGAAGTTGATGTGTTCCGGCTGGCAGCACTCGGCGGCCATGATCAGGTCGCCTTCGTTCTCGCGGTCTTCGTCATCCATGAGGATGACCATCTTGCCTTGGCGGATGTTTTCAACCAGTTCTTCGATGCTGTTGAGCGCCACGCGGCACCCCCTTGGGTCAGGATTTAAGGTAGCCGTTAGCGGCTAAAAAACTTTCAGTGATGTTCCCGGCGGGCCCTTGAAGAGAGTCAGACTCTGCGGCCTTATCGCCCAACAACAGGCGCTCCAGGTAACGGGCAAGCAAGTCGACTTCCAGGTTCACCCGGCGACCCGGCTGGTACGACGCCATGATGGTTTCGCTCAGGGTGTGGGGAATGATGGTCAGTTCAAATTCGGCGCCATTCACGGCGTTCACGGTCAGGCTGGTGCCGTCGACGGTGATCGAGCCTTTGTGGGCGATGTACTTGGCCAGCTCTTTCGGTGCGCGAATGCGAAATTCCACGGCACGCGCGTTTTCGCTGCGGGCAACCACTTCGCCGACCCCGTCGACGTGGCCGCTGACCAGGTGCCCACCGAGGCGGGTGGTCGGGGTCAGGGCTTTTTCCAGGTTCACCGGGCTGCCGCTCTTGAGGTCGTTCATCGCGGTGCAGTCCAGGGTTTCCCGGCTGACATCGGCGGCAAAGCCGTTGCCAGGCAACTCGATGACGGTCAGGCACACACCGCTGACGGCGATGCTGTCGCCCAGTTTGACGTCGCTCAGGTCGAGCTTGCCGGTTTCAACCAGCAGGCGTACATCGCCGCCTTTTGGGGTCATTGCACGGATGCTGCCGATGGATTCGATAATGCCGGTGAACATGCCGTTCTCCTGAAGACGTGGCGCAGGCCGGGAATTATACGCTCGCTGATGGCAGAGGGATGGCAGTGACTCTCCAGTCATCGCCAACAGCGCGCATTTCAGTGATCTTGAGTTGGGGGGCGTCGGCCAGTTTCTCAAGCGGCCAGTCCAGCAAAGGCCGGGCGGCAGAGCCAAGAAACTTGCCGGCGACGAATATCACGTACTCGTCCACCAGCCCTTGCTGGGCGAAGGCACCCGCCAGGCTTGGGCCGGCTTCCACCAACACTTCGTTGACACCACGGGCCGCCAGGGCCACCAGCGCGGAACGCAGGTCGACCTGGCCGTCGACACCCGGCACCACCAGGCACTCGGGGCCTGTGGGGTACTGGTTGTCCGGCGTCACGCAGGTGATGACCAGCGCGGGGCCAGCCTTGAAGAACGGCGCATTCAGCGGCACCCGCAGGCGGCCGTCGATCAGCACACGCAGCGGCGGACGGGACATCGCCAGGGCGGTAGTTTCTTCATCCAGACCCAGTTCGGCGGCGCGCACGGTCAGGCGAGCACCATCGGCCAGCACCGTGTCGGCGCCGGTCAGCACCACACTGGCCTGGGCCCGCAGGCGCTGTACATCGGCACGGGCGGCCGGGCCGGTGATCCATTGGCTTTCGCCGTTGGCCATCGCGGTGCGACCGTCCAGGCTCATGGCCAACTTGACCCGCACAAACGGCAGGCCATGCTCCATGCGCTTGAGAAAGCCCGGGTTAAGCGCCCGCGCTTCGTTTTCCAGCAAGCCGCTGTGGGTCTCGATCCCGGCCTGGGCCAGGCGGCGCATGCCACGCCCGGCGACTTCCGGGTTCGGGTCCTGCATCGCTGCCACCACACGGGCCAGGCCGGCATTCACCAAGGCATCGGCGCAGGGCGGTGTGTGCCCGTGGTGGCTGCACGGTTCAAGGGTCACGTAGGCCGTGGCGCCCCGGGCTTTGTCGCCCGCTGCCCGCAGGGCATGGACTTCCGCATGGGGTTCGCCGGTGCGCACGTGCCAGCCTTCGCCGACAACCTGCCCGTCACGCACGATCACGCAGCCAACCCGCGGGTTGGGGTGGGTGGTGTACAGGCCCTTGCGCGCCAGTTCCAGGGCACGGGCCATGTAATGGGCGTCGAGTACCGCTTGTTCTGCCGAAGGTGGGTTCATTCTTTTACCGGCTCACGGGCCAGGCGGTCGATCTCTTCGCGGAACTCGTTGAGGTCCTGGAAGCGTCGATACACCGAGGCGAAACGGATATAGGCGACTTCGTCGAGCTTTTGCAGCTCGCCCATCACCAGTTCTCCAACCACCAGGGATTTGACTTCGCGCTCGCCGGTGGCGCGCAGCTTGTGCTTGATGTGCACCAGCGCCGCTTCCAGCCGCTCGACACTCACCGGGCGTTTTTCCAGGGCGCGCTGCATTCCGGCGCGCAGTTTTTCTTCGTCGAAGGGCTGGCGACTGCCGTCGGTCTTGATCAGACGTGGCAATACCAGTTCGGCGGTTTCGAAGGTGGTGAAACGTTCACCGCAGCCAGAGGCCAGGCATTCACGCCGGCGACGCACCTGTTCGCCCTCGGCGACCAGACGCGAGTCAATGACCTTGGTGTCGTTGGCACCGCAGAAGGGACAGTGCATGGTGGCAGGCAACAAAAAATGGGAGGGCCATGGTAGCGCATCCCTGTGGCAAGACAAGCCATAGCCTTTACGGTATATAGGCTGACTATTATGTTTCATATTTTTTAAGCCACGGATTTTGTCCTTTCTGGAGCCGTACATGCAGTTACGACCACTTGTTTTGCTCACGTTGCTCGGTTTTCTGGTCGCCTGCAGCAGCCATGCCCCAAAACCTGCGGCGCCGGCTCCGGCACCGCAACAAGAGAAAAAACTGCCGGGTGTGGAAGAAGATCTCGGCCCGTTGCCCGCCTACCAGCGTGAAGTCAGCGGCCAATTGAACGGTATACCGGCGGGTGCGGAAGTCGAACTGGCGCTGCTGGTGATCGACGACCGTTCGCGCCCGCAACAACTGCTGGCCAGCAGCGTGCTGATCGGCAACAACAAGCCCCTGGCCTTCCGCCTGCGCTTCAACCCGCAAGCGTTCCCGGCGGGCGGGCGCGTTGAATTGCGTGGTCGCGCCAGCCAGTCCGGCCAGTTGATCCTGCACCTGCCGCCGGTGCGCATCACCCAGGCGATCACCCAGACCACCGGGCCGCTGCAACTCGTTCCCGCACCATGACGCCACCGCTGGGCCTGCAACGCGCACTGAGCGAACTGATCGGCGACGCCCAACTGGTGCCCTGCCCGCTGCCGGGCACCGAGTTGTCGCTGTGGTTACTGGACGCCGACAACATGGACCGCGCCTTCAGCCCCGAAGAAACCCGGCGCATCCTGCATGAGCCGCCGTACTGGAGCTTTTGCTGGGCCAGTGGCCTGGCGCTGGCGCGATACCTGGCGGCCAACCCCGAGTGGGTCGCGGGTAAGCGGGTGCTGGATTTCGGCGCAGGTTCGGGTGTTGCCGGGATTGCCGCGGTAAAGGCCGGAGCGCTGGAAGTGGTGGCGTGCGACCTGGATCCGCTGGCCCTGGCTGCCTGCCGGGCGAATGCGGAACTCAACGGCGTAACACTGGGCTATTCAGAAGACTTCTTCACCGAAGCCGATCGGTTTGACCTGATCCTGGTCGCCGATGTGCTGTACGACCGGGCGAACCTGCCGCTGCTGGATCAATTCCTGACACGCGGCCGCGAAGCGCTGGTCGCCGATTCCCGTGTGCGGGACTTCCAGCACCCGGAGTATCAGCGCCTGGGTATCCTCGACGCCCTGACACTGCCCGACCTGGCCGAGCCGTGGGAGTTTCGCAAGGTGAGCCTGTACCATTCGCAGCGATAGTCGCGCCTATCAAACCCGCAAATCTCCAGTAACAGATGGGCTAAGACAGTCTTCAGCGTAGCGTGGAAAATGGCCGCCTCTCGCACGCTACCTGGACGACCAAACGGTATGCCAAACCCCCGATTTGCATCCGTCGCCTCTTGCTCAAAAAGCTTGCAAACGTTACCGCTACTGCCTAATCTTTGCCGCAATACACCCGCCATGCCTCTGGTCGCGCAAGTGACTAAGCACAAATTGTGCGGGTTTTTTATGCCTGGCGTTTTTTGGGCATGAGAACGTTCGACAAACCTGCCATTGATGTTCCCTCACAGATAGAACTGCTCAAACAACGTGGCTTGCTCATTCAAGATGAAGCCCGTGCGCAGTGTTTCTTGCAGTCCGTCAGTTTTTTCCGATTGAGCCCCTACATGCGCCCTTTTCAGCAATCGGGAGATGTCGATCATCGATTTCGCGATGGCACAGGTTTTCGTCAGCTAACTCGACTCTACGACTTTGACCGCAGGCTTCGATTGTTGAGCATGGATGCCATTGAACGCGTGGAAATAGCGACCCGCTCGATGATCAGTAACCATATGGGGCCCAACTATGGCAGCCATTGGTATACCGATATCCGAATGTTTCAACAAGCATTTGACCACCAACGCCTACTTGCAACATTGCAGTCCAAGCAATGTGCCGCTATCCGAGACTATGAGCGCGAATGCCTGCGAATAGATCGACTGCAAGCCGATAGCGGTCGCAAAGCGCATCTCAAACGCCAGAGAGCAAAAGAGAGTTACGCCCGACACTACCCCACCACCTACGACCAACCACCACTCATGCCCGGCTGGGCAATGCTGGAAGAACTCACACTCGGCGACCTGTCCCATCTCTACAAAGGCTTGGCCAGGGATTCAGACAAGAAGGCTATCGCCAGACGCCTGGAACTCCCCGCCCCTTTGATGCAGTCCTGGCTGCACACCCTGACCACTATTCGTAACATCTGCGCACACCATGCGCGAATGTGGAATCGAGAATTGGGCATTCGCCCAGAACTGCCCAAAAAAGCCAACTTCCCATGGCCCAGGCACCTTGTTCATCCGGGCACTCATGCCCGTATGTTCGCAGCACTCTGCATCCTTAATCACCTAATGCATAAAGTGTGTCCACACGCTCACTGGGACCGGCGCCTGCATCAACTGACTGAAGACTTTCCCGATGTCAGCCTCAAAGCGATGGGTTTTCCTCAAGACTGGTACCAGGACCCTTTCTGGCATCCTGTACGCGCTTAATCGCGGCATAGCTTCCGGTCGCCTCCTCCAGTCTTTATAGTTGCCCCATTCCTGCTTTCTTCGAGATTCCCCATGAGTGAGCCCACGCCGTACATCTTCGATGCCACCACCGCCACCTTCGATCAGGCGGTGATCCAGAACTCCTTCGAAAAACCCGTGCTGGTGGATTTCTGGGCCGAGTGGTGCGCGCCGTGCAAGGCGTTGATGCCGATGCTCGCGCAGATTGCCGAGAGTTATCAGGGTGAGTTGCTGCTGGCCAAGGTCGATTGCGATGCCGAGCCGGACGTGGTCTCGCGCTTTGGCATTCGCAGCCTGCCGACCGTGGTGCTGTTCAAGGATGGCCAGCCAGTGGATGGGTTTGCCGGTGCGCAGCCTGAATCCGCCGTGCGCGCGATGCTGGAGCCCCATGTGCAGATGCCACCACCGGCGGCTGCCGATCCACTGGAGCAGGCCCAGGCGTTGTTTGCCGAAGGCCGTATCACCGACGCCGAGGCCGTGCTGGTCACCCTGCTTGGCGAAGACAACACCAACGCCGCCGCGCTGATCCTGTACGCACGCTGCCTGGCCGAGCGCGGTGAACTGGGCGAAGCGCAAACCGTGCTCGACGCCGTCAAGAGCGATGATCACAAGGCCGCACTGGCCGGCGCCAAGGCGCAGATCACTTTCCTGCGCCAGGCCGCCGACCTGCCGGACGCCGCAGACCTGAAAGCCCGCCTGGCGCAAAACCCGCAGGATGACGAGGCGGTGTACCAACTGGCCGTGCAACAACTGGCGCGCCAGCAATACGACGCCGCGCTGGATGGCTTGCTCAAGCTGTTCATCCGCAACCGCAGCTACAGCGAAGGCCTGCCCCACAAGACGCTGTTGCAGGTGTTCGAACTGCTCGGCAACGATCATCCGCTGGTCACCGTGTACCGCCGCAAGCTGTTCGCCGCGCTGTATTAAGCCTTACTCGATCCAACTGTACAGCGGCGTATCCCCGCCGCTGGCTACCTTGACCTTGGCGCTATGGCGCAGGCGCACCAGCAGGCGCTTGCCCGCCGAGGCGCTGCCGGCCAGGCCTTCCAGCTGATCAAGCAATTCCAGGCCGTTGAGTTGCCCGGCCTTGCGCAGCAAATCCTGGGCGGCCTGCCACAGGCTCTCGTCCAGGTTACCCGCCGCCGGCGTCACTACCGGTTCCGCACTCGGGGTTTTGCTGGCCTGCAACTGCGCGCCCAGCCGGGCCCAGTCGCCGTCATCCAGCTCCAGGGTCAAGTCCACCGGCAGGTCACCGACGGTTCCACGAATTCTCAACATCGCACTTACTCCCGCACTTTTCTGACGAGCATGCTCCCACGCGTCTTGCGCTACGCCAAGCAGGCGGTCAAACTCCTCGCAAAATTGTTATAAGATCACATAACAAAACTTTCATCTTTGTCCGGGAGCTCCACCATGCGCCGTTTGCTGCTCGCTTTGCCGTTTGCCCTGTTGCCACTGGCCATCGCCCAGGCTGCCGACGAGCACGACCATGATCACGAGCACGGCAGCCTCGGTGCCCACGAACACGGCGTGGGTCGCCTCAATGCGGTGCTCGACGGCCAGGCCCTGGAGCTGGAACTGGACAGCCCGGCGATGAACCTGGTGGGTTTTGAACACCTCGCCACCACCCCTGCCGACAAAGCCAAGGTCGCCGCCGCCCGCAAGCAACTGGAGCAACCTTTGGTGCTGTTCAGCCTGCCCAAGGCCGCCGGTTGCGTGATCAGCACCCAGGAACTGAACAGCCCGCTGTTCGGCGACAAGCCTGAAGCCGACCACGATGAAGACGATGACGACCACGCCACCGATGGCAAAGGCGCCGCCGCCCACGAACATCACCACGACCACAGCGAAATCCACGCTCACTACCAGTTCACTTGCGCCACGCCGACCGCCCTGAGCAACCTCGACCTGACCCAGGTGTTCAAGACCTTCCCCGCCACCCAGAAAATTCAGGTACAACTCATTGGCCCGAGCGGCCAGCAGGGTGTGGAAGCGACGGCCACAGCAGCCACCCTGAAACTCTGATGTAAACACCACACTGTAGGAGCTGGCTTGCCTGCGATGCAGACGCCGCGGTGCTCCAGAAACACCGCGGTGATGCCATCGCAGGCAAGCCAGCTCCTACAGTTGATCGGTGTCATCATCCAAATCGAGCCAGACCACTGACCTCCCTATGACCCAAGCACTTATCGAACTGTCTGACCTGGGCTTCAATTGGCCCGGTCACCCACAGTTGCTGGACATCCCCACGTTCCGCCTGGAGCCGGGGGAAACCCTGTTCCTCAAGGGCCCCAGCGGCAGTGGCAAGACCACCCTGCTGGGCCTGTTGGGCGGTGTGCAAAAGCCCAGCCGCGGCAGCATTCGCCTGCTGGGCCAGGAGCTAACCGAACTCTCGGCCGGCGCCCGCGACCGTTTCCGGGTCGACCACACCGGCTACATCTTCCAGCAGTTCAACCTGTTGCCGTTTCTCTCGGTGCGCGAGAACGTCGAATTGCCCTGCCACTTTTCAACGTTACGGGCGCAGCGGGCAATCCAGCGTCACGGCAGCGTCGACCAGGCTGCCGCGACCTTGCTCGCCCACCTGGGCCTGAAGGACAAGAGCCTGCTGGAGCGCCGCGCCGACTCCCTGTCCATCGGCCAACAACAACGGGTGGCCGCTGCCCGTGCGCTGATCGGCCAGCCGGAGCTGGTGATCGCCGACGAGCCGACCTCGGCCCTGGACTACGACGCCCGGGAGGCCTTCATTCAGTTGCTGTTCGCCGAATGCCGCGAAGCAGGCGCCAGCCTGTTGTTCGTCAGCCATGACCAGAGCCTGGCGCCGCTGTTCGACCGCAACCTGTCGCTGGCCGAACTCAATCGCGCCGCCACGCCCGCAGAGGTTTGAGATGTATTTGTTTCGACTAGCCATGGCCAGCCTGGCTAACCGCCGCTTTACCGCGATCCTCACCGCCTTCGCCATCGCCCTGTCGGTGTGCCTGTTGCTGGCGGTGGAACGGGTACGCACCGAAGCCCGCGCCAGCTTCGCCAGCACCATCAGCGGCACCGACCTGATCGTCGGCGCGCGCTCCGGCTCGGTGAATTTGCTGCTGTATTCGGTGTTCCGCATCGGCAACGCCACCAACAACATTCGCTGGGACAGCTACGAGCACTTCGCGGCCAACCCGCAGGTGAAATGGGCGATCCCGATTTCCCTCGGCGACTCCCACCGTGGCTACCGCGTGATGGGCACCAACGAATCCTATTTCGAACACTACCAATACGGCCGCCGGCAGAACCTGGAACTGGCCAGCGGCCGCGCCTTCGCCACCGATCCATTCGAAGTGGTGCTCGGCGCCGAAGTGGCCGACGCGCTGCATTACAAGCTCGGCGACAAGCTGGTGCTGGCCCACGGCGTGGCGGTGGTCAGCCTGGTCAAGCACGATGACAAGCCCTTCACCGTGGTCGGCATTCTCAAGCGCACCGGCACTCCGGTGGACCGCACACTGCATATCAGCCTCGGCGGCATGGAAGCGATTCACATCGACTGGCACAACGGCGTACCGGCCCAGGGCAAAGGCCGGATCAGCGCTGATCAGGCCCGCAACATGGACCTGACGCCACAAGCCATCACCGCGTTCATGCTCGGTTTGAACAACAAGATTTCCACCTTCGCCCTGCAACGGGAGATCAACGAGTTCCGTGGCGAGCCGATGCTGGCGATCCTGCCGGGCGTGGCGCTGCAAGAGCTGTGGAGCATGATGGGCACGGCTGAAAAAGCGCTGTTCGTGATCTCGCTGTTCGTGGTGCTGACCGGCTTGATCGGCATGCTCACCGCGATCCTCACCAGCCTCAACGAGCGCCGCCGGGAAATGGCAATCCTGCGTTCAGTGGGCGCGCGGCCCTGGCATATTGCGACCTTGCTGATCTTCGAAGCCTTCGCCCTGGCATTGTCGGGCGTGATCGCCGGCGTCGGGCTGCTGTATGTGTGCATCGCCGCGTCGCGCGGGTATTTGCAGGCCAACTACGGCCTGGACCTGCCGCTGTCGTTGCCGAGCGAATATGAATGGACCCTGCTCGGCGGTATTCTCGTCGCAGCCCTGCTGATGGGCAGCGTGCCGGCCTGGCGCGCCTACCGGCAATCGTTGGCCGACGGCCTGTCGATACGTTTATGAGGAAGCTGTTGATGCGTCGCGTCGTGCTCGCACTGTTACTGCTGGCGGCCCTGCCCGTGTGGGCTGAAGACCAGCCCAAGGACCTGTCGTGGCAGGAGATGATCCCGCCGGACGCGCCGCCGGAAATCCCCAACATGAAACCGCTGCACGACTTGTCGGGCATGGCCGATGCGTTGTCGGTGGAGTCAGCGCCGGCCGCCAAGCAGGACCTGCCCAACGCGCCAGTCGTACAGAGCCTGGACGGTAAGCACATCCGCCTGCCGGGTTATATCGTGCCGCTGGAAGTAAGCGAGGAAGGCCGCACCACGGAGTTCCTGCTGGTGCCGTATTTCGGCGCCTGCATTCACGTGCCGCCACCGCCGTCGAACCAGATCGTGCATGTCAAAAGCGAAGTCGGCGTGAAGCTCGACGAGTTGTATCAGCCGTACTGGATCGAAGGCCAGATGCAGGTCAAACCGTCCAGCAGTGAACTGGCCGATGCCGGCTACCAGATGGATGCCGACAAGATCTATGTGTACGAGTTGCAGGAATAACCCGTGATTGCGCTTTCATTGAGCTGAGTCAAAAGCTCGAACGTTACGATCTTTACCATTGGACACAAGCAATTAATAACGTCCTTTGGAGCTCCCATGAACAAGTCCCTGCTCGGCGCGTCGCTTGTCGCGCTCGCCCTCGTCGCCCCTGTTGCCCACGCTCACGAAGCGGGTGACATCCTGATTCGCGCCGGTGCCATCACCGTCAACCCGAAAGCGGACAGCAGCAGTGTCAAGGTTGACCAGGGCCCGCTGGCCGGGACCAACCTGGGCGGCAAGGCGACCATGAGCAGCGACACTCAACTGGGTTTGAACTTCGCCTACATGTTCACCAGCCACTGGGGTATCGAACTGCTGGCGGCCACGCCGTTCGAACATGATGTGAAGATTAAGAACACCGCCCTGGGCGCTGCCAACGGCAAGCTCGGCTCGCTGAAACACCTGCCGCCGACCCTCAGCGTCGTGTACTACCCGCTGGACAGCAAGTCGGTATTCCAGCCGTACATCGGCGCCGGTATCAACTACACCTGGATCTACGACGAGCACGTTGGCGGTCGCGCCCAGGAGGCCGGCTTCAGCAACTTCAAGGCGGAAAACTCCTGGGGCTGGGCGGCGCAGATCGGTGCGGACTACATGATCAACGACAAGTGGATGATCAACGCCCAGGCGCGCTACATCGACATCAGCACCAAGGCCACCGTGGACAACAACGCCCTGGGCCAGGGCACTCGGGCCAAGGTGAATGTGGATGTTGACCCGATGGTGTACATGGTCGGTATTGGCTACAAGTTCTAGGCTCTACCCAAGGCCCTGTTGTACAGGGCCTTTTTTGTGAGGCTTCCCATGGAGGCAAGCGCCAATCAGAAGCCACGCACACGCCCGTGTGCTGCGAATCAGGCTTCAGCCAGGAGCTGGCGAACTTCAGCGATGACCAAGTCAATGTTGAACGGCTTTTTCAACACTGCATTGAACAAGTCCGACCGCTCCATACCAATATGAGCCTGGGCTCCGCTGATCAGGATGATGGGCAAGTGATTGACTGCCGGCAGGGCGCGAACCGCTTCGGCAAACTCCAGGCCGTCCATGACCGGCATCATGAAATCGGTGATGATCAACGCTGGCCGCTCGCGCTCCAGTACCTCGAGTCCTTTCTGGCCATTGCTCGCTTTTACGACCATGTACCCCTCATCCTCCAGCGCATAGCCGAGAATGTCAGCGATCAAATACTCGTCGTCGACGACCAGGATGGTGGTCATGTCAATTCAACCCGAATCAGAGACTTTGGACGTTGAGCCCGGCCGCCAGGAATCATCAGCGACAGCCAATGCATTTCTTGATGCCTTCTTCAAGTCAACGCCGTGTTCATGGATTACCACTTCAAGAAGCGAAGGATCGTAGAAGCTGTCTCGTACCTTAAGAATCGAAAGCATTCTTCTTAGTTCAGATTGAATCTCGAAGAAACGCATCAGCAGCAGGTTATCGACAATACTGGACAGGTCCGGGGTCGGAGAGCTGACCTCCGAACCAAAAACGTCACGCATCTCCCATGAGGCAAACACCGTTACGCCACGGGCACGAAGCTCGCTCATCAGGGCGCTGTAGAAATCAGTGATACGTGCCGGGTTCGTCGACACTCGGGTCATGCCGCTCAAGCTGTCGATGAACAGGCGCTTGATGCCCTTTTCCTCAACCATTTTCAGCAGCCGTGCGCCGAGACCGTCGATCAGGCCTTCTGTCGTGGGTTGCCAGGCAATATTCAGCGCACCACTTTCTTCCATACCCTTGATATCAATCCCCAGCGATTGGCCTTTGAGACGTAACCGCTGCGGGCTTTCATAAAAACCGAAATGCAGGCCCGGCGCTTCCACTGTCGACTCTGCGAGAAACCTGAGCCCCAACGTAGTTTTCCCGACGCCGGAAGGCCCCATGACGAGGGTAACTGAGGAACTGTGCAGGCCACCGCCGATGATGGCGTCCAGCGAACCGATGCCGCTGGTGATACGCGTCAGATCAGCACTGTCAGGTAAAGACGGATGGCTGTAGAGGCTTTCCAGACGCGGATAAACCACCAGGCCATCGTCGGTGATTTCACACTCGTGCAATCCGGTCAGTGCACCACTGCCGCGAGTCTTGCGCAGTTGAATACGGCGCACTGAACGGCTGCCGTGAAGCTCTTCACCCATCTCGATCACACCATCAACCATGGTGTGCTCGGGACTGCCGTCGTCCAACCGGGAACTGGTGAGAAACAGCACCGTACAACCGGCGAACGCAGCGTGCCCTTGCAGCTCGGAAATGAATTTCTTGGTGTCGATGGGCGAGTCAGCCTTGGAGCGTGCATTGAGCAAGCCATCGACCACTAACACGGTGGCCTTCTGGCGACTGATCTCACGCCGAAGCAGCTTGACCACTTCATCGAGACCGTCGTTCTCAAGGGTGTCAAATGCACTGACGAACTGAATTTCGGCCCCCACCCGGGAAACATCAAAGAAGTTCAGGGTCGAGAGGAACTGAAATAAACGGTCGTGGGATTCGGCCAGCAACGTGGCCACCAGTACACGGCCCCCATTGCGCGCATGGTTAAACCCCAGCTGATTGGCGAGGATGGTTTTACCGGATCCCGGGCGCCCCTGGATGATGTAGGAGGCACCTGCGACTAGCCCACCCTTGAGCAGAGCATCCAGCCCTTCTATTCCGCTTTGAAGGCGATTTAGCTTTTCCACAATGCAACCCTGATGTGAACAACAGGCTCTTGAGCCGAAGGTTTACGATGCTAACTCCATTTGTGCAATCGGGCTATCCACTCAGCCCGTTCAAGCGCGGGGCAAATAAAGCGTGAACGTACTTCCCTGACCAGGACGACTCTCTACCCTGATCTCCCCCCCTGACTGCTTGGCAAAACCAAATACCTGGCTGAGCCCCAACCCGGTTCCCTGGCCGTTGCCTTTGGTGGAGAAAAACGGTTCAAAGATTCTGTCGAGGTTGAGCGGTGCGATACCCGAACCATTGTCTGTGATGGAGACGGCAACGTAACTTCCGTTCATAAGGGCATGACCATTGGACGCAGGGATAAGGTCCATCGACTCAACACGGATAACCACCTCACCGTGATCAGGCATGGCGTCTCGGGCATTCATGAGCATATTGAGAATGGCGGTTTCAAACTGTTCTGGGTCAACGTGAACAACGCAGGGTGCTGCTGTGGACTCGATGCGTACGTTGATGCCTGTGCCAACCCGCAAAGCAATCGTATCGGCCATGGCCAACGTGCTTGAATTGACGTCCAGCGGTGCGGGATGGAGGGTTTGCCTGCGAGCGAAGGACAGCAATTGGCTGGTGAAGTGAGAACCACGCTTTACCGCCTCGGAAATGGCTTGCACCAGGCGCAGCCGCCGCTCTTCCGATACTGAAGGACGCTTCAAAAGATCTGCTGAAGAACGGATCACCGTCAGCAGGTTGTTAAAGTCATGAGCCACGCGGCCCGTTATCCGCCCCAGCGCTTCCATGTTTTGCGACTGCAGTAACTGCTCCTGGGTCGCATCCTGAACGGTTCCCGTCATCGCGACGGGGTGACCGTCATCGGCGTAACGGGCTCTGGCACACACGTGCAGCCAGCGAGTTTCACCGTGGGGCGTGACGATCCGGTAGTGAACGTCGTAGGCGCAGCGTTGAGCGATCGAGTGATCCCATGCGTCAGCCACTCGGCCTCTGTCTTCGGAGTGCACCAGGCGCTGCATGTGTTCATAACTGAACGGTATCTGTGGTTCGAGTCCGAAGTTGAGGCGGCAAGTGGCCGAGGTCTTCAGCTCGCCCGTCGTCAAATCCAGGCGCCATATACCAAGCCCGGCGGCACTCAAAGCGAACTGCAGGTCGTGCGCTTCCTCATACACATCATCGTAAGGCGGCGGCGAACCATTCACCGGAGAGTTTGTTGCCATGATGGGTAGGGCTCCTCTTTTAGGCTGCCCATGGCTGGATGGGCGAAGTCTTCTTCTGAATGCAGACTTTTGCTTTTGCTGAACGAGCCGTAAGCACAATCAATCCCTATTGGCATGGATGACCGGGCGCACCAAAGGTTTCAAATTTTTCGTATGCCGTGGCGCATCCGACTTGCCAACACATATCACTTTTAACCGTCCGCGCACCGCCACAAAAAAAGGCGCCTGTTTCAGGCGCCTTTTTTATGTTTGACCGTGTCGATAGAACCGATCGAGCAACGCCGGCAGCCCGGCCCGCCATGCCCGTGGCTTGATGCCGAAGGTGTGGAGGATTTTCTTGCAGGCCAGCACCGCGTGTTGCGGCTCGTCGGCTGCATCCGGACGGGCGGCGTGGGCCTGGGCGGTCGGCGCTTCCACGGCCAGCGGGTGGAAGTTGCGCGCTTCGGTCAGGATCGCCTGCCCCAGCGCCAGCGGGGTGGTCGCTTCGTGGCCGGCGTAGTGGTAGGTGCCCCACAGCGGCGCGGCGCAATCGAGTTGCTTGAGCACCGAAATGATCACCCGCGCGGCATCGTCCACCGGCGTCGGGTTGCCCCGGCGGTCGTCGGCCATCAGCAGCTCATCAGGTTTTTCGGCACGGGCCAGGAAGCGCCCGAGGGTGCCGTCGACGCTGTCATCCAGCAGCCAGCCGAAACGCAACAGCACGTGCTGCGGGCAGGTGGCGCGTACGCTCTGCTCGATGCGCCACAACGCCTGGCCTCGAAGGCCCAAGGGCACGGGTTCGTCTTTTTCGCTGTAGGCGGTGGCGCGGGAGCCATCGAACACCCGGTAGCTGGACGGTTGCAGCAGGGTGATGCTGTGGTGCTGGCACAGTTCAGCCAGGCGCTCGATCGCATATTCCTGGGCGGCCAGGCGTGTCTCGCTGACCGTCTCCGCCTGAAACCAGTCGAAGTAATAGGCGAGATTGATCAAGGCATCGGGACGGGTGTCGTCGAGCAGTTGCGTGAGGCTCGCGGCATCCCAGCCGTCTTGGGGCGGGCGCGGGGCGAGGAAACCGATGTCTTCCTCCGCACCGAGGCGAATCAGCGCCTGCCCGAGGGCATTCCCGCCGCCCAGTAACATAAGGCGCATTCGCATAGATTGAGCAGGCCCGGTCTGTTTGGAACGATGGTTATTATCGACAGGCTTGTGAGCCATGCCGTTGGCATTTGCCAGAATCGTTGCATTTTGCGGGTTTGTAGCGCAACCGTCACTTATAAAGTGCGCCGCCGATTGCGGCCGGGGGGCTTTAGGCAGAGAGAGCCTTTTTATGGCTAGGGAGCATGCAGTGGCTAGGGGCCTTGCAGTGGTCAGGGAGCTTGCTGTGGCCAGGGAGCTTGCTGTGGCCAGGGAGCTTCTTGTGGCGAGGGAGCTTGCTCCCGCTGGGCTGCGTAGCGGCCCCAAAAAAGCGGGAGCGCTGCGTACTCCAGCGGGAGCAAGCTCCCTCGCCACTGCAAGCTCTCTCGCCACAACAAGCTCCCTTACCGCAGCAAGATCCCTCACCACAGGGAATGCATCCCGGGGTTGCAAGTTGCCGGGGCCGGCCGCATAAATTGGGGATGAACCTTCCAGAATCAACGGACACGGTCTTGAACGGTTTCCACCCCGCCGTCAGCACCTGGTTCCGCAGCACGTTCCCGTCGGTGACCGCCGCCCAGGCCCAGGCGTGGCCGCTGATCCGCCAGCGCCGTTCCACACTGATCGCCGCACCCACCGGCTCCGGCAAGACCCTGACTGCCTTTCTCGCGGTGCTGGACGATCTCGTGCACCAAGGCCTGGCCAATGGCGGCCAACTGCCAGACCAAACGCTGGTGGTCTACGTCTCGCCCCTGAAGGCTCTTTCCAACGACATCCAGATCAACCTGCAAACCCCGCTGGCCGGCATCACCGAGCACTTGCAGCGCCTCGGCCTGCCACCGCTGGCGATCCGCACCGCCGTGCGTACCGGCGACACCCCACAGAAAGACCGCGCCCTGATGCGCAAGCACCCGCCGCACATCCTGGTCACCACCCCGGAATCGCTCTACGTGCTGCTCGGCTCGGACTCGGGCCGGCAGATGCTTGCCAGCACCCGCACGGTGATCGTCGATGAGATCCACGCCATCGCCGCCAGCAAGCGCGGCAGCCACATGGCCCTGACACTGGAGCGCCTGCAGGGTTTGTGCAGCGAACCGCTGACCCGCATCGGCCTGTCCGCCACGCAAAAGCCCATCGAGGCGGTGTCGCGCTTTCTGGTGGGCACCGGCCGGCCTTGCGAGATCGTCGATATCGGCCACGCACGCCCACGGGACCTGGATATCGAAGTGCCGCCGGTGCCGCTGTCGGCCGTCATGGCCAACGACGTGTGGGAGCTGGTCTACGACCGCCTCGCCGAACTGGCCAGGCAACACCGCACCACGCTGATTTTCGTCAACACCCGGCGCCTGGCCGAACGCCTGGCCCGGCACTTGAGCGAGCGCCTGGGCAAAACCGCCGTCGCCGCCCACCACGGCAGCCTCGCGAAGGAAATGCGCCTGGACGCCGAACAACGGCTCAAGGCCGGTGAGCTGCAGGTGTTGATCGCCACTGCGTCGCTGGAACTGGGGATTGATATCGGCGATGTCGACCTGGTGTGCCAGATCGGCTCGCCCGGCTCGATCAACGGTTTTCTGCAACGGGTCGGACGCTCCGGGCATCAGGTCGGCGGCACGCCCAAGGGCCGGTTGTTCGCCACCACCCGTGACGACCTGATCGAATGCGCCGCCCTGCTCGACTGCGTGCGCCGGGGCGAGCTGGACACCTTGCTGATTCCGGTTGCGCCGCTGGATGTGCTGGCCCAGCAGATCATCGCCGAAGTCAGCTGCCAGGAATGGCAGGAACAGGCCCTGCTCACGCTGATCCGCCGCGCCTCGCCCTACGCCGAGCTGGATGAGCGTCACTATCAGGCACTGCTGCAAATGCTCGCCGAAGGCTACAACGGGCGCCAGGGTCTGCGCAGCGCCTACCTGCACCGCGACGCCATCACCCGCACCCTGCGTGGCCGGCGGGGCGCCAAGCTCACCGCCGTGACCAGCGGCGGCACCATCCCCGACAACGCCGACTACAGCGTGCTGCTTGAGCCGCAAAGCCTGAACATCGGCAGCGTCAACGAAGACTTCGCGGTGGAAAGCATCGCCGGCGATATCTTCCAGCTGGGCAACACCTCCTACCGCATCCTGCGAGTGGAACCCGGCAAGGTGCGGGTCGAGGATGCCCACGGCCAGCCGCCGACCATTCCGTTCTGGCTCGGCGAAGCACCGGGGCGCAGCGCGGAGTTGTCGTTTGCCGTGGCGCGTTTTCAGGGGCAACTGGACGCGCTGCTGGGCGCCACGCCGGGTAACCTGCAACCGGCGCTCGATTGGCTCACCGGCACCCTCGGCCTGAACCTGGCCAGCGCCGAACAACTGCTGGATTACCTGGCGCGGGCGCGGCTGGCGCTGAGCGCGCTGCCGTCCCAGGACACGTTGATCATGGAACGGTTTTTCGACGAGTCCGGTGGCACCCAATTGATCATCCACACGCCGTTCGGCAGTCGCATCAACCGCGCCTGGGGCCTGGCGCTGCGCAAGCGGTTTTGCCGCACCTTCAACTTCGAACTGCAAGCCGCCGCCAGCGAGGATGCGATCGTGTTGTCGCTGTCCACCAGTCACAGCTTTGAGCTGGACGAAGTGTGGCGCTACCTGAACAGCAACACGGCCGAGCACATCCTGATCCAGGCGGTACTGGATGCACCGCTGTTCGGCGTGCGCTGGCGCTGGAATGCCGGGGTGGCCCTGGCATTGCCGCGCTACACCGGTGGGCGCAAGGTGGCGCCGCAGATCCAGCGCATGAAGAGTGAAGACCTGATCGCCAGTGTGTTCCCCGACCAGATCGCTTGCCTGGAAAACCTCGCCGGCGAGCGCGAAGTGCCCGAGCATCCGCTGGTGGAGCAAACCCTCGACGACTGCCTGCACGAAGCCATGGACAGCGAAGGCTGGCTGACCCTGTTGCGGCGCATGGAGCGCGGCGAAATCCGCCTGATCAGCCGTGATCTGCCGGCGCCGTCGCCACTGGCAGCAGAGATTCTCAGCGCCCGCCCCTACACCTTTCTCGACGACGCTCCGCTGGAGGAGCGCCGCACCCAGGCCGTGCTCAACCGGCGCTGGAGCGATCCGCAAAGCACCGATGACCTTGGTGCGCTGGACGCCGAAGCGATTGCCGGTGTGTGCGAGGAAGCCTGGCCGGCGCCCAATGGCCTGGACGAGATGCATGAAGCGCTGATGAGTTTGGCGTGCATTGCCGAATCCGAGGTCACGGCGCAGTGGGCCGAATGGCTGCAAGCCCTGGCCGACGGTGGGCGCGCCAGCCGATTGCAGATCGGTACCGGCCAGGCCGTTTGGGTCGCTCTGGAGCGCTTGAGCTGTTTGACGGCGATCTACCCGAATGACCTGCCGCTGTTGCCCGGTTTCGATGAGCTCTGGACCTTCGATGAAGCCTTGGTGGAAGTGCTGCGGGCGCGCCTGAGCGGCTTCGGCCCACTGACGCTGATCGAGATCGCCGCGCCCCTGGCCTTGCCGGTGGCCGACGTATCACAGGCACTCGCGCGGCTGGAGAGCGAAGGCTACGTGCTGCGCGGCCGTTTCAGCCCCGGCGCCAGCGCCGAACAATGGTGCGAACGTCACCTGCTGGCGCGCATTCACCGCTACACGGTCAAGCGCCTGCGCCGGGAAATCGAGCCGGTGGCGTTGCAGGATTTCATGCGTTTTCTGTTCGACTGGCAGCACCTGTCGAACGGTACCCGCGGCCAGGGCAGCGCCGTGTTGCCGCAGATCGTCGCGCAGTTGGAAGGGTACGCCGCAGCCACTTCGGCCTGGGACAGCGATTTGCTCAGCGCACGAATCAAGGATTACGCGCCCCACTGGCTGGACGATTTGTGCCGCAGCGGCAAAGTGGTGTGGACACGCCTGAGCAACAAGGCCGGCGCGACGGCCCTGCGCAGCACGCCAGTGGTGCTGTTGCCCCGCAGCCAGGTGCCATTATGGAGTGGACTGACCGAAGCGCCGGACAGCACCGAGCTGTCGCCCAAGGCACAGAAAGTCCATCAGGCGCTGCGGGAAAACGGCGCGCTGTTTTTCGATGAATTGATCCACGAAGCCCATCTGCTGCGCAGCGAACTGGAAACCGCGTTGCAGGAACTGGTGGGCGCGGGGCTGGCGAACGCCGACAGTTTTGCCGGCCTGCGCGCCCTGACCACGCCGGCGAGCAAACGTCAGGCCCGCAGCAGTCGGCGCGGGCGTGGCGCGTTTGTCGGCGGGATGGACGATGCCGGGCGTTGGGCCCTGATACGGCGGGCGCCGGTGGCGGACGGCACACGTCCGGGGGCTCACTCGGCCGAGACGCTGGAGCATGTGGCGATGACCTTGCTGCGCCGCTACGGGGTGGTGTTCTGGCGCCTGCTGGAGCGCGAGGCGGACTGGCTGCCCAGTTGGCGGGAATTGCTGCGTACGTTCCACCGGCTGGAGGCCCGGGGCGAGATTCGGGGCGGGCGGTTTGTAAGTGGTTTGGCGGGGGAACAGTTTGCGTTGCCGGAAGCGATTCCGCTGCTGCGGGAAGTTCGGCGGCGGCCTCACGATGGAAGCTTGATTGCCGTGTGTGGGGCGGATCCGCTGAACCTCGTCGGTACGCTGCTGCCGGGTAGCAAGGTGCCGGCGTTAAGCGGCAATCGGTTGGTGTACCGGGATGGTTTGCCGGCGGCGGTGGAGATTGCCGGCAAGCAGCAGGTGTTGCTGGAGTTGGATCAGCAGGAGGCCGGGTTGGTGCGGGAAAAACTGATCAGGCGCTGACTTGTGCAGTGCCCGTAATGACGCCTTCGCGAGCAAGCCCGCTCCCACATTCGATCCGGTTCCACCCTTGGAATGCGATCGAATGTGGGAGCGGGCTTGCTCGCGAAGAGGCCGGCGGCCTCAACACAAAACTATTGGGTTCTTGGCTGCTCGGTAAGCACCACCGACGAAGGCACTTCTTCCTCCGGCTCATCCACCTGCTGCCCGACCCGCTGCGGCAGCATCACCTGCTGTGGATAAGTTTGCGCGAAGTGAACAAAGGCACAGTTATCCACAAGCTTTTTCAAGCGCTGGTTAAACGCGCGGCTCACCGCATATTGCCCGCCCGACACCGTGCGGAACTGCGCCGTCAGCACCACGCCGTTGAGGTCCATCTTGTCGACGCCAAATACCTCCAGCGGCCCTTGCAGGTTGTACTTGAGGAATACGTCGTCGCGGATCGACTGCCCCGCCTCGCGAATCAGTTCCACGGCCTTGTCGACATCGGTGTCGTAGGTGAACTGCACCGAGAAGAACGCATAGGCGAATTGCCGCGACTGGTTGGTGACGGCCTTGATCTGCCCGAACGGCACCGAATGCACAAAGCCCTTGCCGTCCCGCAGGCGCAGGGTACGGATGGTCAGCCCCTCGACGGTACCGGCGTGGCCGGAGTCGAGCACCACCCAATCGCCAATCGACAGGGTGTCTTCGATGATGATGAACAGCCCGGTGATTACATCCTGCACCAGTTGCTGGGAGCCAAAACCAATGGCCAGGCCCACCACCCCTGCACCCGCCAGCAGCGGTGCGACGTTGATCCCCAGGTTGGCCATGGTGGTGATCGCGCAGATCACCACCAGGATGATTTTCACTGCGTTGCGCAGCAGTGGCAGGATGGTTTTCACCCGCGTGCTGGGCTGGCGGCTGGAGCGTTTGTTGACCGGGGGTTTCAATGCTTCCTGAATCGCCGTGTCGAGCACCACCCAGAACAGCCAGGTCACCAGCAGGATCAAACCGATGCTGCTCAGGGAATCACTGATGGCCCGGCCCACGGAGTTGCGCTGGGCAAACTCAAACAGCGAAACGCCCCAGATACGCCCGAGGATTTCGATAAAGGCGATGGCCATCACGATGCGCAACAGCGCGTGCAGCAGGCTGAGGAAACGTTCCTTGTAGGCACTGCTGCGCTGCACCGCCACCGTGCTGCGGGACTGGAACAGGTGCTGCAACACCGTGCTGAGAAACACCGTGCCGATCAGCAGGATCGTGGTGAACAGTGCGCAGCGCAGGGCTTTCTGGCTGTCGTCGCCGGCGCCGATCAGGTTGATCGCCGACACCAGCACCATCAATAGAATCGGCCAATACCACAGGCCGGAAAACACCCGCAGGGATTGCTGCACCGCCGGGTGTTTCAAGCGCTGGGCCAGGGGCCGGTTGCGGATCAAATGCGCCACCGGACGGCGCAGGCGAATCACCAGCATGCCGAAGATCACCGAGGCAAACAGCCCGGTGAAGATCGCGACGCTGGCGGTGATATTGCCCCCCAGTTGGCGGGCGATCTGTGGGCTGGTCAGCGCATCGCTGAGGGCGGCAAGGAAGCCGATCAGGAACAACGGCTTGGGGCAGTAGTCCCGAATAATCTGCACCGCCGGGCGCTTGTGGCCGACGTTGAACATGACGATCACGCACAACAGGATCGAGGTGGAGAAAATGCCGCTGCTGGTGGCGTAGGCAAAACACAGCGCCAGCGCACGGCCCACCGAGGTGGGCAGGAAGTGGCTGACGTAGAGCGTCAATGGCAGGCAGATAAGCGCTGGTATCGTGTAGGGAATCAGGTAACCCAGCAACGCCTGGAGGCGCTGGCGAGGTGCGATATGCCGCTGCAGGCTCAGGCGCTTGACGATAAAGCGCCCCAGCAGGGTCAGCGCGGCGAACGCGCCGATCCACACCCCGGACAACAACAGGAAATCCCCGGCCACGCTCCACGAGGAACGTTCGGACGGCTGGTTGACCAGCTTGTCCACCTCATCCGCCGCCCGGTCGGCCCGCAGCCGCCAGGCGTCGACCAGGTTCTGGTTGAGGTCGAGTTTGTCCTGCACATCATCGATGCTGGAGCTGATGGCGCCGAGCAGGCCGCCTTCTACCAACAGTTCCGGCTGGGCCGGGGCAGCAGGCGCAGGAGCCGCGGGGGCAGTGGCCGCTTGCAGCGCACCGCTGCCGCAGAACAGCAGCGTGCCGAGCAGTAGCACAGTCTTTAAATTCAACAAAACACCGGGCTCCTTCAGAAGGGTCTGTAAGGAACTGACGGGTTTGACGCCTGATCGTTCCCCGCAGACTTCGATCCGTGCGCCCCAGGCAAATATCAAATGCCAATACCTGGCTTTTTCCGCACAAGCCGAACCCCGAGACTGCGCTCCTGATTGAAACCCACCGGAGTTGCAGCCATGCCCATTGCCTTGCTCGCGCTGACCCTCAGCGCTTTTGCCATCGGGACGACCGAGTTCGTCATCGTTGGCCTGTTACCCACCATCGGCGCCGAC
Source organism: Pseudomonas sp. P7779 (assembly GCF_013386315.1). NCBI lineage: Bacteria > Pseudomonadati > Pseudomonadota > Gammaproteobacteria > Pseudomonadales > Pseudomonadaceae > Pseudomonas > Pseudomonas sp. P7779. The sequence continues at coordinate 52,576 of NZ_JACARZ010000029.1, forward strand.
CTTGGCGTCAGCCTCCCGTCCGCCGGCCTGCTGGTCAGCCTCTACGCCCTGGGCGTGGCCATCGGCGCGCCGGTACTCACCGCCCTCACCGGCAAAGTGCCACGCAAACTGCTGCTGTTGTCGCTGATGGTGCTGTTCACCCTCGGCAACCTGCTGGCCTGGCAAGCGCCGAGTTATGAGTCCCTGGTACTGGCACGGATCGTCACTGGCCTGGCCCACGGGGTGTTCTTCTCGATTGGCTCCACGATCGCCACAAGCCTGGTGCCCAAGGAAAAAGCCGCCAGCGCGATTGCCATCATGTTTACCGGCCTGACCGTCGCGTTGGTGACCGGTGTGCCACTGGGGACGTTTATCGGCCAGCACTTCGGCTGGCGCGAAACCTTCCTCGCCGTCTCGGCCCTGGGCTTGATCGCGTTTATCGGCAGCCTGCTCTACGTACCGAAAAACATCGCCCACAGCAAACCCGCGTCACTGTTGCAACAACTGCAAGTGTTGAAACAACCACGGCTGCTGCTGGTGTACGCCATGACGGCGGTGGGTTACGGCGGCTCGTTCATCGCGTTCACCTACCTGGCGCCAATCCTTCAGGACATCTCCGGCTTCAGCGCCGGCACCGTCAGCCTGGTGTTGCTGGTGTATGGCATCTCGGTGGCCATCGGTAATATCTGGGGCGGCAAGCTGGCCGACAAACGCGGCCCGATCAGCGCCCTGAAAATCATCTTTGCCCTGCTCGCTGCCGTGTTGTTTGTACTGACCTTTACCGCAGGCAACCCATGGCTGGCCCTGGCCACTGTGCTGGTGTGGGGCGCGGTCGCTTTCGGCAACGTGCCGGGCTTGCAGGTGTATGTGGTGCGCCAGGCGGAACATCACACGCCGAATGCGGTGGACGTGGCCTCGGGCCTGAACATCGCGGCGTTCAACCTGGGGATTGCCGGTGGCGCGTGGGCCGGCGGCCTGATCGTCGCCCACATGGGCTTGATCCACACGGCGTGGATTGGCGGCTCGGTGGTGTTGGTGGCCTTGGCGCTGACGGCCTGGAGCGGGCGCCTTGACCGGCTGGGGCCGGTGTATGCCGAGAGCTCGACCCGGGTGGTTGGCGGGCACTGATCCCGCAGCGATAAAGAACCCAATGTGGGAGCGGGCTTGCTCGCGAAAGCGGTGTGTCAGTCAACAGAGATATCGACTGACCCACCGTCTTCGCGAGCAAGCCCGCTCCCACATTTTGAGAGGTGCCGTCTGTAGGACCATCGAAACTTTCTCCCGATCCTCACAGTCATCCAAAAACGGAGGTCACCACACAGTTAACCCACGGGAGTCATCATGGCCGCGATTCATATCGGCATTTCCGGCTGGCGCTACACGCCCTGGCGGGGGGATTTCTACCCCGAGGGCCTGACCCAGAAGCGCGAGCTGCAGTTTGCCTCACGGGCGGTCAACAGCATCGAGATCAACGGCTCGTTCTACGCGCTGCAAACACCCAAGCGCTATGCCGAATGGTATGGCGACACGCCTGAAGGGTTTGTGTTCAGCGTCAAGGCGCCGCGCTATATCACGCATATCCTGCGGTTGCGGGAGGTGCACAAGCCGATGGCGAATTTCTTCGCCTCCGGGGTGCTGGAACTCAAGGAAAAGCTCGGGCCGATCCTCTGGCAGTTCCCGCCCAGTTTCAAATTCGACCCGCCGTTGTTTGAAGCCTTTCTCGCCGAATTACCCACTACTACCCAGCAGGCCGCCGCCCTCGCCCGCGAGCATGAGCCGCGCCTGAACGGCAAGGCGAGCCTGCAAGCCCACGGTAAAAAGCCGCTGCGCCATGCGGTGGAGATTCGCCACAAGAGTTTCGCCGTGCCGGAGTTTGTCGAGATGCTCGACAAGCACGGCGTGGCCCTGGTGGTGGCGGACACAGCCGGCAAGTGGCCCTACCTGGAAGACGTCACGGCCAACTTTGTGTACCTGCGCCTGCATGGGGACAAAGCGCTGTATGCCAGCGGCTATACGCCCGAAGCGCTCAAGCGCTGGGGCGATCGCATCGAACGCTGGAGCCACGGCAAACAACCCGCCGATACACAGTTGATCGACCCGAAGCACAAACCCCGCGCCCGCAAGCAGCGCGAGGTGTTTTGCTACTTCGATAACGACATCAAGGTGCGCGCGCCCTTCGACGCGCGCCAATTACTGCAGCGTTTTGGCCTGGACCAGGCACTGGCCACCGAACCCGGCAAGTTGCCGGACACGGGGGTGTTGCCATGACCCATCCGGAACTGATGCCAACCACGCCCACCGAAACCATCACCCGCTTCAGGGTGCTGACGGTCAATACCCACAAGGGCTTCACCGCGCTCAACCGGCGCTTCATATTGCCCGAGTTGCGGGAGGCGATTCGCAGTGTGGCCGCCGACGTGGTGTTCCTTCAGGAAATCCACGGCACCCATGAACGCCACCCCAAGCGCTACAGTAACTGGCCGAGCATGCCGCAATACGAGTTCCTCGCCGACAGTATCTGGCCGCAATACGCCTACGGTCGCAACGCGGTGTATCCCCATGGCGACCACGGTAATGCGTTGCTGTCGAAATTCCAGATCATCCGCTACGACAATCTCGACATCTCCCAGAGCGGCCACGAAAGTCGCGGGCTGCTGCATTGCGTGCTGCGCTTGCCGGGCAACGTGCAGGACGTGCATGCCATCTGCGTGCACCTGGGACTGCGGGAAGTCCATCGCCAGCAGCAACTGCGCCTGATCGCGCAGCGGGTCGCCGAGATTCCCGCCGACGCGCCGGTGATTGTCGCCGGTGATTTCAATGACTGGCGCCAGCGCGCCGATCTCGCCCACTGCGGGCTGCGGGAAGTGTTTATCGAAACCCACGGCAAGCCGGCCCGCACCTTCCCGGCGCGCCTGCCGCTGCTGCCGCTGGACCGCATCTATGTGCGCAACCTCAAGGTGCATCAGCCCCAAGTCCTGACCAGCCGCCCGTGGTCACACTTGTCGGACCATGCGCCGCTGTCGGTGGAGATCGAGTTATGAACAGCGCACCGCTGGAAAAGGTCGCGGTGGAACACATCGCGACCGACCAACCGCCGGACGATGCCGTGGCCCGGGACCTGGATTACGGCTGGCAGAGCGGTAACCAGATCGAGTTGCTGGAGAACGGCGAGGCCTACTTTCCCAAAGTGTTCGAGGCGATGCGCCAGGCCCAGCGGGAGATCTTGCTGGAGACGTTTATCCTTTTCGAAGACAAGGTCGGCCACGAGCTCAAAGGCATTTTGATCGAGGCGGCGCAGCGTGGCGTCAAGGTCGTCGCCAGCCTCGATGGCTTTGGTTGTGGTGAGCTGACACCGGGGTTTCTCAGCGAATTGAGCCAGGCCGGCGTGACCGTGCAGATGTTCGACCCGGCGAGCAAGACATTGGGTTTTCGCACCAACTGGTTTCGCCGCTTGCACCGCAAGATTGTGGTGGTGGATGCCAGTGTGGCGTTTATCGGCGGGATCAATTTCTCGGCGGATCACCTGGGGGATTTCGGCCCCGAGGCCAAGCAGGATTATGCCGTGCAGGTGCAGGGCCCGGCAGTCGCCGACCTGCATCATTTCGCCCTCGCACAAAGTGGCCGGCGTGTGCGCAAGCGGCGCGGCTGGCGGCGCGAGCAACGCCCGTCGCCATGGGCTGCCGGCGAAGGCGATGGCCTGGTACGGCTGATCTACCGGGACAATCTGCAACACCGTACCGATATCGAAGAGGCCTACCTGCACGCCCTGCGCAAGGCCGAGCGGCGGGTGGTGATCGCCAACGCCTATTTCTTTCCCGGCTACCGCCTGCTGCGGGAAATTCGTAATGCCGCGCGGCGCGGCGTGCACGTGCAGTTGATCATGCAGGGCCAGCCGGATGTGCTGCTGGCCAAGCTGGCGGCACGCATGCTCTATGACTATTTGCTCAAGGAAGGCGTGGTGATCCACGAGTACTGCCAGCGTCCGTTGCACGGCAAGGTGGCGCTGGTGGATGAAGAGTGGAGCACGGTGGGTTCGAGCAATCTCGACCCGCTGAGCCTGTCGCTGAACCTGGAGGCGAATGTGCTGGTTCGTGATCGTGCCTTCAACCAGCAGTTGTTCGAGCGCCTGGAATATCTGAGCCAGAACCACTGCAAGACCATGCCGGAAAACCGCGCGCCTCGCGGCTGGTTCTGGCGGGTGACCGTGGGTTTCGTGGTGTTCCATGTGCTGCGGCATTTTCCGTCGTGGACCGGCTGGTTGCCGGCCCACAAGCCGAGGTTGAAACCCTTCGTTCTTGAGGAGCGTGCGGATCATGACCCAAGCTCGCATCGCTGAAGAAAGCGCTCGCCCCGGCTTCTTGAAACGCTGGAAAAAACCGCTGACGGTGGTGTTTTTCCTGGTGCTGATCGTGTTGTTCACCCTGCTCGCCCGGCGTATCGACTGGAGCGAAGTGCTCGACACCCTGGGCGACTTCAAGCTGCGCACGCTGCTCATCGCGGGTGCGCTGACCCTGTGCAGTTTCCTGGTGTATTCGTGCTTCGACCTGATCGGCCGCACCTACATCCGCCAGCCGTTGGGCTGGAAGCAGATTTTGCCGGTGGGCATCATCAGCTATGCGTTCAACCTCAACCTGAGCGCGTGGGTAGGTGGCATCGCCATGCGCTATCGGTTGTATTCCCGACTCGGGGTGAGCAGCGGGAACATCGCGAAGATCCTCGGCTTGAGCCTGGCCACCAACTGGTTCGGCTACATGGCGATCGCCGGCGCGGTATTCAGCAGCGGGCTGGTGACATTGCCGCCGGGGTGGAAGCTCAGCAGCGGTGCGTTGCAAGGCGTCGGCGTGCTGTTGGTACTGGCGAGCCTGGGTTACCTGCTGGCCTGTCGCTTGTCGAAAAAGCGCGCATGGTCGATACGCGGGATTGAAATCAGCCTGCCGTCGCTGCGCATGGCAGTGTTGCAGTTGGCGCTCGGCGCGCTGAACTGGTCGCTGATGGCAGCAGTGATTTTTACCCTGCTGCCCAAGCAGCTGGATTACCCCGTGGTGCTCGGGGTGTTGCTGATCAGCAGCATTGCCGGAGTGGTCACACACATCCCGGCGGGGCTGGGTGTGCTGGAGGCTGTCTTCATTGCCTTGCTGCAGCACGAAGCGTCCCGCGGCAGTCTGCTCGCGGGGCTGATCGCCTACCGCGCAATCTACTTCATCCTGCCGCTGCTGGTGGCCCTGGTGATGTACCTCGCGGTCGAAGCCAAGGCCAAGGCATTGCGCGTGAAGAAAACGCCTACGACTGGATGATGCTCAAGCGCTCGCCCACCACCATCTCGGTAATCCAGTCCACCAGGATCGAGGTGTAGGCCTGCTGGGAAACCGGATCACTCAGGGAATGATCCGCACCGTCGATAATCCGGTGAGTCAGCGAATGCGTCTGCTGGCAGGCGGCGCGGTAGCTCATGATGGTGGCGTGGGGCACGTGGTCGTCGGTCTCCGACTCCACGATCAACACATCACCGGTAAACGCCGCGCAAGCATGCAGGGCGCGATTGGTTTCGGCGTGCACAAAGGTGCCGCGATAATCCATCAGGTCGGCTTTATCGAGGTCGCGCTTGGGCTTGAGCCATTCCTGGTCGCGGTACAGCGCCGGCACCCGCAAAGCCAGCCAGCGCACGGGGCGCAGCGAAGTGAGGATGGCGGCCAGGTAACCGCCGTAGCTGGTGCCCACCACCGCCACCGCCGAGGTGTCGATGGCCGGGTGTGACAACAGGCGGTCGTAGGCCGCGAGCAGGTCGCGCAGGTTGTCTTCGCGGGTGACGCGGGATAACGGAATGCCGTTGCCGGCATGGCCGCGCAGGTCGAATGTAAGGCATACACAACCGAGCCCGGCGATACCCTTGGCGCGTTCCAGGTCACGCTCCTGGCTCCCGCCCCAGCCGTGCACAAACAACACCCCCGGTACTTTCGATTTGGGACTGAGGAAGGTCCCGCTCATCTGTTCGTCGTCGATATCAATGGCAATGGTTTCGCTTCTAGCCGTCATAGGATTTGACCGTCACGTACTTGAGAAGAAAGTCGCTGTTTTCTGCCGGGCCCCGGTACACCTCGATCGCGTCAGCCGGCAGTGGCTGGTCGACGTAGGTTTCTACCGACGAGACATAAATCGCCCGCAGCCCGGGATTGTTGACGAAGCTTTGCAGCGCCGCGACTTCCGCGCTGCTGGCCCCGCCCATGCGCCAGGATTGCTCGAGCACGCCGCTGCGGCGTTGGCCGTCGCTGTCCAGGCCCTGGGCGATATCGTAATTGCGCCGCGAAGCGTAGAACCCGGGATAGGCCTCATCCGCCGCGTTATCGAAGACCTGCGCTTGCTGGATGGCCAGGCGCACGTCATCGGGCAGGTCGAGCTTGAGCAGGTCTTCGTAGTAGCCCTGGACCACCAACAGGTTGGAACCACCATAGACCTCTTCGCCCTGCCCGTCCCGGGTCAGGTATTGATCGCCGCAGTAGCTGATGACGTGATCGCCGATAAAGCTCTGGCCGACACTGTGGGTGACCACGTCACTCAGGTCCTGCTCCAGCACCACGCCGTCGCTGAACAATTGCGCCGCATCAGGGCGCGCGAGGATGGCGTCGAACTCGTCGAGGCTGCGGATCACTTCCTGGCCGCGACCGGCGCAGGCATGCACAGGCTTGAGACGGATCGGCCCGGTGTACAGCAAATGGGTCGCCGCCGGCCGCGCATCTTCCAGGGCGTGCACACTCAACCCATCCAGCACCACATTGCGGATGCGCTCGGAAAAAAGCGGCGACCAGCCTTCGGGCCCAACCGCGTTTTTATTCAGCAAACCGTGGCTGATGGCCTTGGTGCAGATGAAATCGTGATCGACGTAGCCGCCCCACAAATCCTCAGGGCCTTTGACGCCGAATTGCCGCGCCTGGGCCGCGCCGACCAGCGTCTGAGTGGGCAATAGATAGAGGTCGCGCCCACTGTGCAGCTCAGGGTTATAGCTGCCGCCATATTTGAGCCCGAGGACGTGCGCCAGCCAACGGGCCAGCGCGCGGTTGGTTTCGACTTCGTGCAACGGCGCGTGCGGGCGAATCGAATGCGCCACAACGATTTTTTTGCGATTTGTCGGGGTCATGCGTCCCCCTTGGCTGTTATGCCATGTGTGTAGGGAGACGGTTGCAGGGATCAAGCCAAGGCGGCATTTATCCAAACGCGCGGGGAATCAATCAGTTGCGGGAAAAGCGATAGCACTTGGCCTGTTTCATTCTGCACGAAATGCTCAAGGTGTCGCGGTTTTCTGCACGATTCAGGCTTGCGCCTTGGTGGGCGTCACGCCGAAACGGCTGCGGTAGTCGCTTGGCGCCAGCCCGGTGATTTTCTTGAAGGTGGCGCGGAAGGCGCCGGGGTCCTGATACCCCACGGTCCAGGCGATGTGATCAATGGTGCCGTTGGTGAACTCGAGCATCTGCCGCGCCTTGCCGACACGCAGGTGCTGGCAATATTCGGTGGGTTTCAAACCGGTGGCGGCGCGGAACCGTCGCAGGAAGGTGCGTTCCTCAAGTCCCGCCTCCTGCGCCATGGCAGCCAACGAAACATCCACCGCACCGCTGGCCTGCAGCCAATGTTGCACCTTGAGAATCGCAGCGTCGCCATGGGCAAGGATCGGCGCAAAGTTACTGCCGCACTCACTGGCGCTGTCACTGTGTTCGATCACCAGGAAACGCGCGGTGCTGGCAGCGATGCTCGGGCCGAGCAAACGGTCCACCAGGCGCAGGCCCAATTCGGACCAGGCCATGAGGCCGGCGGTGGTGATCAAGTCGCCGTCGTCGACGATGGGTTTGTCGGCTTCCAGGCGAATCGCCGGATAACGGGCGGCGAAGGTTTTCGCCGACGTCCAGTGCGTGGTGGCGCTGCGACCGTCCAACAGGCCGCTTTCCGCCATCAGGATCGAACCTACGCACACGCCGCCCAGAATGGTCCCGGACCGATGTTGCTGGCGCAGCCAATCCAGCAATTCGGCGGACGCCTGGCCCTCGGAAAAGCCGGCAATGGAGGGTGGAATCAGCAAGGCCGTCAACCTCCCCCCGCTACCGGGCTCGCTATCGAATACACGGGTCGGCGCACCGCCTGTTTCAGCCTGCCAATGGCTGATGCGCAGGGACGGCAGTTGCTCGGACCGATGCTCGGTCGCAATCCGGTTGGCGACCGCGAACAGGTCGGTCAAGCCATGCACGGCAGCCATTTGCGCACCACTGTAGATCAGCACGCCGAGCTCGACGATCGCCATTGTCAGTTTTCCCTCTGTTATTGTCGGTGCGGCCAATCCCCAGGCGTCACGCCAGCCAGGATACTGGACGCATCAACCCTCACAAGGAAACCAACATGGCCAAGCAAGCGCTCATCCTAATCGATATCCAGAACGACTACTTCCCCCAGGGCAAGTGGCCGCTAGACGGAGTGGACGCGGCGGCAGACAAGGCGCAGCAAGTGCTACAGGCGTTTCGCCAGGCAGGCGATGCGGTGATTCACGTACGCCACGAATTCACCTCCGACGATGCCCCCTTCTTCACCCCGGGTTCGGAAGGTGCACACCTGCACCCCAAGGTGCTGAACCAGGCCGACGAGCCGGTGGTGCTCAAGCATTTCGTCAATGCGTTCCGCGAAACCAACCTGCGGGCCCTGCTGGAACAACGCAGCATCACCGAGCTGGTGGTGGTGGGCAGCATGAGCCATATGTGCATCGACGGCGTGGTGCGCGCCGCGTCGGACCTGGGCTACAGCGTGACCGTGATCCACGATGCCTGCGCCACGCGGGACCTGGAATTCAATGGCAGCGTCGTGCCGGCAGCCCAGGTGCATGCGGCGTTTATGTCGTCGCTGGGGTTTGCTTATGCGAGCGTGGTGTCGGCGGAACAGTTCTTGTCCGCCGATTGACCTTCTCCGCGCTTACCGGGTAGCGATGATGAACAGGCGCGGAAACGGCAGCAACACAGTGCCATCGGCCAGCGCTGGATAAGCCTTGGTGATCCGCGCCAGGTACTCGTCGAGGAAGGCGCCCTTTTCTGACTCGGTCAGAGGCGCCAGGAACGGACGCAATGCCGACCCCTTGAACCACTCCACCACCGCGGCAGAACCTGCCAGCGGATGGTGGTAAGTGGTGCGCCATACATCCACGGTGGAACAGTATTGGCTCAGCAACTCAAAGTAGTAGCTCGCGGTATGGCGTTCATTGTGTTTGACGCTGCCGATCTTTGCGGCCCACGGGCCGTCCGCCGCGACTTCCCGCGCCAGCTTGTGGGCCGGCTCGTCAAGATTGTCGGGCGTCTGCACCGCCAGGGTGCCGCCGGAGGTCAGTTGATTGACTAAATGCGGATACAGCGTGGCGTGATCAGGCAGCCATTGCAGCGACGCATTGGCGAGGATGACGTCAAATTTCTGCGCGGGGTTCCAGGCGCCGATATCCGCCAATTCGAAGTTCAACGCGGGCAGGCGCTTGCGGGCGTCCACCAGCATGTCATCAGAGCTGTCCATGCCGGTGACCAATGCCTGCGGAAAGCGCTCAGCCAGGACTTCAGTCGAATTGCCCGGGCCGCAACCCAGGTCGACAGCGGTGCGCACGTCACCCTCAGGGATGGCCGCTACCAGATCCCGGACGGGACGAGTGCGCTGTTGTTCGAACATCGAGTATTGCTTGGCTGACCAGGTCATTGCGGCATTCCTTCTTCTGTGAGGAGTGAGGACAGCCTAAATCTTGTGATCCATGAGAACAAATGCCACGATTGATCATCTCCCATACCTGAAAAGTATCCCTATGCTGGAACTCAGGCAGCTCAGGGCCTTCGTCGCGATTGCCGAAGAAGGCTATATCACTCGCGCGGCAGAACGTCTGGGCATGCAGCAACCGCCGCTGACCCGCCTGTTGCAAAGTCTTGAAGCCGAGTTGGGTGTGGTGCTGATGGAGCGCCTGCCACGAGGCGTGCGCCCGACCACTGCGGGGCTGGCCTTGCTGGAAGAGGCGCGGCATATCTTGGCCAGCGTCGATGGTGTGGCCGACATTGTGCGCCGCGCCGCCCGAGGTGAACGCGGACGCCTGGCGATTGGTTTCACCAGCTCTGCCGCCTTGCATCCGTTTGTGCCCAGCGTACTGCGCCTGTTTCGAGAAACCTTTGTCGGCGTTTCAGTGGTACTGGAAGAAGCCGGTACCGGTGAACTGCTGGACGCGTTGCTGCACGAAAAGCTCGACGCGGCGTTCATTCGCTCGCCGCTGAGCGGGACGCAGGCGTTGCAGGACCAGCCAATTCTGGTGGAGCCAATGTTGCTGGCGCTGCCTACCGACCACCCACTGGCTATCAACCCGTCGACGCCGCTGCCGTTGGCGGCATTGGCCACCGAGGCGTTTGTGCTGTATCGGCGCCGGGTAGGGCTTGGGTTGTATGACGCGATTCTGGTGGCGTGTCGCGAAGCGGGTTTCAGCCCGCAAGTTGTGCAAGAGGCGCCGCGCATGACGGCGACGTTGAGCCTGGTGGCTGCGGGGCTTGGAGTTTCGATTGTGCCTGCCTCAATGCAACGGTTGCGGGGCGACGGGATTGTTTATCGCGAGCTTTCGGAGTGCCGGAGCCTGGTGGCGCCGTTGCACCTGGCTACCCGGGTAGGTGATACGTCGTCGGTATTGGAGAGGTTTCGGGAGTTGGTGGTGAGCGCCGCTTCTACTGACGTTTAGCGGATTGCCGTGCCCGCAATGAAAACCCCCCGGGGCCAAGGCCACCGGGGGTTTTCTGGTGTTACGCGACAGTTCTGGGTCTCAAGCGACCTTAGAACGGAATATCGTCATCAAAGCTGTCGAAGTCGGCTGCCGGCTGAGGAGCGGCCTGCTGTGGCGCTGGACGCGACTCACGCTGTGGCTGCTGGGTTGGCTGCGGACGGGACTGCTGCTGTGGACGCGGCGCCGAGTTGGACATGCCGCCCTGGCCCTGTTGGTCGCCCTGTGGACGGCCGCCCAGCAGTTGCATGGTGCCTTGCATGTCGACCACGATTTCGGTGGTGTAACGCTTGATGCCGTCTTTTTCCCACTCGCGGGTTTGCAGCTTGCCTTCGATGTAGACCTGCGAACCTTTGCGCAGGTACTCACCGGCGATCTCCGCAACCTTGCCGAACATCGACACACGGTGCCATTCGGTTTTCTCGACCTTCTGGCCGGTTTGCTTGTCGGTCCACTGTTCGCTGGTCGCCAGACTCAGGTTGGTCACGGCGTTACCGTTCGGCAAGTAGCGAACTTCGGGATCCTGGCCGCATGTACCGACCAATATGACTTTGTTAACCCCACGGGCCATAACGTTCTCCTAGGCTGGGCGCGCTGTCGGCACTGGGTTGACCAGTTGCTCGAGCGTCGCGCGATCCAATAATTCGGTGTCCAATTTGATGTAGATGGCGGCTTCTTCAGTAACAACCACAGCATCCGTAACCCCAACAACGGCCTTAAGGCGCTCGACCAGACCGGCTTCGCGGATCGCTTCGGGCGATAACGGCAAGCGCAGGCTCGTCACATAGGGAGGTTCGCGCATGGTAACAGCAAAGGCTAGCCAGAGGGCAGCCAGACCTGCGCATCCCAGGAACACAACCGACAAACCGCCATGCTGGAACATCCAGCCGCCCATGATCCCGCCCAGTGCAGAACCGAGGAACTGGCTGGTGGAATACACGCCCATCGCCGTGCCTTTGCCGCCGGCCGGTGAAACCTTACTGATCAGCGAAGGCAGTGAAGCCTCCAGCAGGTTGAACGCGGTGAAGAACACCACCGTGCCGATCACCAGCGCCCGCAGGCTGTCGCCGAACTGCCAGAAGAATAGCTCAGTGAGCATCAGTGTCGCGACGGCGCCCAGCAGAACTCGTTTCATTTTGCGTTTCTTCTCGCCGTAGATGATGAACGGGATCATGGCGAAGAACGAAATCAGCAGCGCGGTCAGGTACACCCACCAGTGCTGCTCCTTGGGCAGCCCGGCTTTTTGTACCAGGGCCAGGGGCAAGGCGACGAAGCTGCACATCAGCATTGCGTGTAATACGAAGATACCCAAATCCAGGCGCAACAGGTCCGGGTGCTTGAGTGTCGGCAGCAATGCCTGCTTGGCGACGCCCGACTCACGGTGCTGCAACGGCCCCGTGGAATGCGGAACCATGAAGGCGACAATCACGATGCCGAACAGCGCCATGCCACCGGTGGCCAGGAACAGACCGTGCAAGCCGAACGCGCGGGTCAGCAGCGGGCCGACTACCATCGCCACGGCGAACGAAAGACCGATGGTCATGCCGATCATCGCCATGGCCTTGGTACGGTGTTGTTCGCGGGTCAGGTCGGAGAGCAGTGCCATGACGGCGGCGGAAATCGCGCCGGCGCCTTGCAGGACGCGTCCGGCGATCACGCCCCAGATAGAGTCGGCATTGGCCGCAAGCACACTGCCCAGGGCGAAGACGATCAGGCCGAGGTAGATCACCGGCCGGCGGCCGATGCGGTCGGAAATGACGCCGAACGGAATCTGAAACAGCGCCTGGGTCAGGCCATAGGCGCCAATCGCCAGGCCGATCAGGGCCGGGGTCGCTCCTGCGAGATCCATTCCATAGGTTGCCAGCACCGGCAACACCATAAACATGCCAAGCATACGGAATGCGAACACCAGGGCCAGACCGCTTGCTGCGCGGGTCTCGCTGCCACTCATGCGTTCGCTGTGGGGATCGTGCATGGATAAACCTCGTGTGAACCGGCGGCGATTCTACCAGTCCCATCGATTGAGAGGGTATATGCGGCGCTTTGCCGCGCAGCTTTCATGTAAGGCTGCACCCGGCACTTTGACAGTGTATATTCATCCAGTCTTTAGCCGTATACTCCTGCATTATTTACGCCCGCCGTGCGAGGCCATCTTGGACAAGATCCTGATTCGTGGGGCTCGAACCCACAACCTGAAGAACATCGACCTGACCCTGCCACGGGACAAACTGATCGTCATCACCGGCTTGTCCGGGTCCGGCAAGTCGTCCCTGGCGTTTGACACGCTGTACGCCGAAGGCCAGCGCCGCTACGTGGAATCCCTGTCGGCCTATGCCCGCCAGTTCCTGTCGATGATGGAAAAGCCCGACGTCGACACCATTGAAGGCCTGTCGCCTGCGATTTCCATCGAACAGAAATCCACCTCCCACAACCCGCGTTCCACCGTGGGCACCATCACCGAGATCTACGACTACCTGCGCCTGCTGTATGCCCGCGTGGGTATTCCCCGCTGCCCGGACCACGACATTCCCCTGGAAGCCCAGACCGTCAGCCAGATGGTCGACCTGGTGCTGGCCCAGCCGGAGGGCGCCAAGCTGATGCTGCTGGCACCGGTGATTCGCGAGCGCAAGGGTGAACACCTTTCGGTCTTTGAAGAACTGCGTGCCCAGGGTTTCGTGCGTGCCCGCATCAACGGCAAGCTCTACGAGCTGGACGAAGCGCCGAAGCTGGATAAACAGAAGAAGCACTCGATTGATGTGGTCGTCGACCGTTTCAAGGTGCGTGCCGATTTGCAGCAGCGCCTGGCGGAGTCTTTCGAGACCGCGCTGAAGCTGGCAGACGGCATTGCCCTGGTGGCGCCGATGGACGACGAACCCGGGGAAGAAATCATCTTCTCCGCGCGCTTCGCCTGCCCGATCTGCGGCCATGCCATCAGCGAGCTGGAACCGAAGCTGTTTTCCTTCAACAACCCGGCCGGCGCTTGCCCGACCTGTGATGGCCTGGGGGTTAAGCAATTCTTCGACATCAAGCGCCTGGTCAACGGTGACCTCACACTGGCGGAGGGTGCGATACGTGGCTGGGACAGGCGTAATGTCTATTACTTCCAGATGCTGGGTTCGTTGGCTTCGCACTACAAGTTCAGCCTGGAAGTGCCGTTCAACGAACTGCCCGCCGAACAGCAGAAATTCATCCTGCACGGCAGCGGTTCACAGAACGTCGACTTCAAGTATTTGAACGACCGTGGCGATATCGTCAAACGCTCGCACCCGTTCGAAGGCATCGTGCCGAACCTGGAGCGGCGCTACCGCGAGACGGAGTCCGCCAGCGTGCGCGAGGAACTGGCCAAGTTCCTCAGCACCCAGCCTTGCCCGGATTGCCGTGGCACACGCCTGCGCCGTGAGGCGCGGCATGTGTGGGTTGGCGAGAAGACCCTGCCGGCAGTGACCAACCTGCCGATTGGCGATGCCTGCGAATACTTCGGCACGCTGAAACTGACGGGCCGCCGCGGGGAAATTGCCGACAAGATCCTCAAGGAGATTCGTGAACGGCTGCAGTTCCTGGTCAACGTGGGCCTGGACTACCTGTCGCTGGACCGCAGTGCCGACACGCTTTCCGGCGGTGAAGCCCAGCGGATTCGCTTGGCCAGCCAGATCGGTGCCGGCCTGGTGGGCGTGTTGTACATCCTCGATGAACCGTCGATTGGTTTGCATCAACGGGACAACGACCGCTTGCTGGGCACGCTGAAGCACCTGCGGGACATCGGCAATACGGTGATCGTGGTCGAGCACGATGAAGACGCGATTCGCCTGGCCGATTATGTGGTCGATATCGGCCCGGGAGCGGGTGTTCACGGTGGGCATATTGTCGCCGAGGGCACGCCGGCTGAAGTGATGGCGCATCCTGACTCGCTGACCGGTAAGTACCTGTCGGGTCGCGTGAAGATCGCCGTGCCGGCCAAACGCACCCCGCGCAACAAGAAGATGGCACTGCACCTCAAGGGCGCGCGTGGCAACAACCTGCGCAATGTCGACCTGGAGATCCCGCTGGGCCTGCTGACCTGTGTGACCGGTGTATCCGGTTCGGGCAAATCAACGCTGATCAACAACACGCTGTTCCCGTTGAGTGCCACTGCACTGAACGGCGCGACCACCCTGGAAGCCGCCGCTCACGACAGCATCAAGGGCCTGGAACACCTGGACAAGGTGGTCGATATCGACCAAAGCCCGATTGGCCGCACACCGCGCTCCAACCCGGCGACCTACACCGGGCTGTTCACGCCGATTCGCGAGCTGTTCGCCGGCGTGCCGGAATCGCGCTCCCGTGGCTACGGGCCTGGCCGGTTCTCGTTCAACGTCAAGGGCGGCCGCTGCGAAGCGTGCCAGGGCGATGGCTTGATCAAGGTGGAGATGCACTTCCTGCCGGACATCTACGTGCCGTGCGACGTGTGCAAGAGCAAGCGCTACAACCGCGAAACCCTGGAAATCAAGTACAAGGGCAAGAGCATCCACGAAACCCTCGAGATGACGATCGAGGAAGCGCGGGTGTTCTTCGACGCGGTACCGGCCCTGGCGCGCAAGCTGCAGACACTGATGGATGTTGGCCTGTCGTACATCAAGCTGGGTCAGTCGGCGACGACGCTGTCGGGTGGCGAGGCCCAGCGGGTCAAGCTGTCTCGCGAGCTGTCCAAGCGTGATACCGGCAAGACGCTGTACATCCTCGACGAGCCGACCACAGGCCTGCACTTCGCGGATATTCAGCAATTGCTGGATGTGCTGCATCGCCTGCGTGACCACGGCAATACGGTGGTAGTGATCGAGCACAATCTGGATGTGATCAAGACCGCCGACTGGCTGGTGGACCTGGGGCCGGAAGGCGGTTCCAAAGGTGGGCAGATCATTGCGGTGGGCACACCGGAGCAAGTCTCGGAGATGAAGCAGTCTCACACCGGCTTCTACCTCAAGCCTCTGCTGGCTCGCGACAAGGACTGATTGTTCAGCCCCACGAAAAAGCCCCTGTCACCGTGTAAGTGACAGGGGCTTTTTAGTAGCTGGAGGAATCAGAACTGCGATTGCAGGTAATTCTCCAGGCCAATCAGCTTGATCAGGCCCAACTGCTTTTCCAGCCAGTAGGTGTGATCCTCTTCGGTGTCATTCAACTGCACCCGCAGGATTTCCCGCGTGACGTAGTCGTTGTGCTGCTCGCAGAGCTCAATGCCCTTGCAGAGCGCGGCACGGACCTTGTACTCAAGGCGCAAGTCGCTGGCGAGCATCTCAGGCACCGTGGTGCCGGTATCCAGGTCGTCGGGACGCATACGCGGCGTGCCTTCGAGCATCAGGATACGGCGCATCAGTGCGTCGGCGTGCTGTGCCTCTTCTTCCATTTCATGGTTGATACGCTCGTAGAGCTCGGTAAAGCCCCAGTCTTCGTACATCCGCGAGTGAATGAAATATTGGTCACGAGCTGCCAGTTCGCCCGTCAGCAACGTGTTGAGGTAATCGATTACGTCGGGGTGACCTTGCATCGCCCTACATCTCCCTGCTTGAAAGTCTGTAGTTTGAACCATGATGACCCGGAGGTCACGGGACCAACGGCAGAAAAGTGAAGATTTCCGGTGAAAAGTAGCTTAAATAACGCAAAAACCGCCCAAATGAGGGCGGTTCTGCTTATCGTTTAGAGTCAGTTAAGCGATACACCCAGTGCAGATGCGATCCCTTCTCCATAAGCCGGGTCGGCCTTGAAGAAGTACTGCAACTGGCGCTGCACCACGTCGCTGGAAACACCCGCCATTGCGCCGGCGATATTGTTGATCAGCAGGGCTTTCTGCTCATCGTTCATCAGGCGGAACAGCGCACCGGCATGGCTGTAGTAGTCGGTATCTTCGCGGTGATCGTAACGATCAGCCGCACCGCTCAGGGCCAAGGCTGGCTCGGCGTACTGAGGAGCCTGCTTCGGCGCATCGGCGTAGCTGTTTGGCTCGTAATTGGGGGCCGCACCACCATTGGAGCCGAATGCCATCGAACCATCACGCTGGTAGCTGTTGACCGGGCTGCGTGGCGCATTCACCGGCAGTTGCTGGTGATTGGTACCTACGCGGTAGCGATGGGCATCGGCGTAAGCGAACACGCGCCCTTGCAGCATGCGGTCTGGCGACAGGCCAACACCCGGGACCATGTTGCTTGGACCGAAAGCCGCCTGTTCAACTTCAGCGAAGTAGTTCAGCGGGTTGCGGTTCAGTTCCAGCTCACCCACTTCGATCAGCGGGAACTCTTTCTGCGACCAGGTCTTGGTCACGTCGAACGGGTTTTCGTAGTGAGCGTTGGCCTGGGCCTCAGTCATGATCTGAATGCACACGCGCCATTTCGGGAAGTCACCACGCTCAATAGCACCGAACAGATCGCGCTGAGCGTAATCAGGGTCGGTACCGGCCAGGCGTGCAGCGTCAGCCGGCGCCAGGTTCTTGATACCTTGCTTGGTCTTGTAGTGCCACTTCACCCAGTGGCGCTCGCCTTTGGCGTTAATCAAGCTGTAGGTGTGACTGCCGAAGCCGTGCATGTGACGGTAGCCGTCCGGGATGCCACGGTCCGAAAACAGGATGGTGACCTGGTGCAGCGCCTCAGGGGAGTGCGACCAGAAGTCCCACATCATCTGTGCACTTTTCAGGTTGCTTTGCGGCAGGCGCTTTTGGGTGTGGATAAAGTCGGGAAACTTCAGCGGGTCGCGGATGAAGAACACCGGGGTGTTGTTACCAACGATGTCCCAGTTGCCTTCTTCGGTGTAGAACTTCAACGCGAAACCACGCGGGTCGCGCTCAGTATCAGCCGAACCACGCTCGCCACCCACCGTGGAGAAGCGCAGGAAAGTCGGAGTTTGCTTGCCCACAGAATCGAACAGCTTGGCGCTGGTGTACTGCGTGATGTCTTGAGTGACGGTGAAGGTACCGTAAGCGCCCGAGCCTTTGGCGTGTACACGACGCTCAGGAATGTTTTCACGGTTGAAGTGAGCGAGCTTCTCGATCAGGTGAAAGTCGTCGAGCAGCAGCGGGCCGCGTGGACCGGCGGAACGGGAATTCTGGTTATCCGCGACAGGTGCGCCGCTGGCGGTAGTAAGGGTTTTATTCTGGCTCATGCTCAATCTTCCTCAGGTCAGTCTTGGAACTGCCGGCTAATCGGCTTGGAGCGATTATTGACCAGGAAGATGACACCATCAAATTTATTAAATCATGCCAACCGATAGAAATTAACTAACGATACATCCGAACGGATATCAAAAGTTGCTGCACGGGATGAACGTGTATTCGCTCGAGGTAATTCCAGTTTTCCAACGCGCACAAAAAACCGGGCACTAGGCCCGGTTCTTCGTTACAGACTGACGTCTTACTCAGCGGATACAGCTTCACCGCCAACTGGACGATCGATCAGCTCAACGTACGCCATAGGCGCGTTGTCACCAGCGCGGAAACCGCACTTGAGGATGCGCAGGTAGCCACCCTCACGGGTAGCGTAACGCTTGCCCAGGTCGTTGAAGAGCTTACCAACGATAGCTTTCGAACGAGTACGGTCGAAAGCCAGACGGCGGTTAGCCAGGCTGTCTGTCTTGGCCAAAGTAATCAGCGGCTCAGCAACGCGACGCAGTTCTTTAGCTTTCGGCAGTGTAGTTTTGATCAGCTCGTGCTCGAACAGCGACACCGCCATGTTCTGGAACATAGCCTTACGGTGCGAGCTGGTACGGCTCAGGTGACGACCACTTTTACGATGACGCATGGTTCATTCCTTACCAAACTCACGTTCGGTGATTACGACGATCAGGCAGTCGCCTTGTCGTCCTTCTTAAGACTTGCAGGCGGCCAGTTGTCGAGGCGCATGCCGAGGGACAGACCGCGGGAGGCCAGAACGTCCTTGATTTCAGTCAAGGATTTCTTGCCCAGGTTCGGAGTCTTCAACAGTTCTACTTCGGTGCGCTGAATCAGATCACCGATGTAGTAAATGTTTTCCGCCTTAAGGCAGTTAGCCGAACGTACAGTCAGTTCCAGATCGTCAACCGGGCGAAGCAGGATCGGATCGATCTCGTCTTCCTGCTCGATTACCACTGGTTCGCTGTCACCCTTGAGGTCGACGAACGCAGCCAACTGCTGTTGCAGAATGGTTGCAGCGCGGCGGATAGCCTCTTCAGGATCCAGAGTACCGTTGGTTTCCAGATCAATAACCAGCTTGTCCAGGTTAGTACGCTGTTCGACACGGGCGTTTTCCACCACGTATGCGATACGGCGAACCGGGCTGAACGAAGAGTCGAGCTGCAAGCGACCAATGCTGCGGCTTTCGTCTTCATCGCTCTGACGCGAGTCGGCCGGTTCATAACCACGACCACGAGCTACGGTGAGCTTCATGTTCAGGGCGCCGTTAGACGCCAGGTTAGCGATTACGTGATCGGGATTAACGATCTCGACATCATGATCCAGCTGAATATCGGCAGCGGTAACCACCCCCGAACCCTTCTTCGACAAGGTCAGCGTAACTTCGTCACGGCCGTGCAGCTTGATAGCCAGACCTTTAAGGTTCAACAGGATTTCAATTACGTCTTCCTGTACACCTTCGATGGCGCTGTACTCGTGGAGCACACCGTCAATCTCGGCCTCGACTACTGCACAGCCGGGCATTGAGGACAACAGGATGCGGCGCAGCGCGTTGCCCAGGGTGTGGCCAAAACCACGCTCGAGAGGCTCGAGAGTGATCTTGGCGCGGGTTGGACTGACAACCTGCACATCAATGTGACGGGGTGTCAGGAACTCATTTACCGAAATCTGCATGGATGCACCTATTTTCTAGCCCTTACTTGGAGTAGAGCTCGACAATCAGGCTTTCGTTGATGTCGGCGGACAGATCACTGCGAGCAGGAACGTTCTTGAAAACGCCCGACTTCTTCTCAGTGTCTACTTCTACCCATTCTACGCGGCCACGTTGGGCACACAGATCGAGAGCTTGGACAATGCGAAGTTGATTTTTTGCTTTCTCGCGAATCGCGACCACGTCACCAGCACGAACCTGGTACGACGGGACGTTAACGGTTTGGCCGTTTACGCTGACGGATTTGTGCGATACCAGCTGACGGGATTCGGCACGAGTCGAACCAAAGCCCATACGGTATACAACGTTGTCCAGACGGCATTCGAGCAGTTGCAGCAGGTTTTCACCGGTTGCACCTTTCTTGCCAGCAGCTTCTTTGTAGTAGCCGCTGAACTGACGCTCGAGAACGCCGTAGATACGACGGACCTTCTGCTTTTCACGCAGTTGGGTGCCGTAGTCGGACTGGCGACCGCGGCGTTGGCCGTGGATACCAGGTGCTGCTTCAATGTTGCACTTCGATTCGATCGCGCGCACGCCGCTCTTCAGAAAGAGATCGGTGCCTTCACGACGAGCGAGTTTGCATTTTGGACCAATGTAACGAGCCATTCTTTACAATCTCCTGGATTACACGCGGCGCTTCTTCGGCGGACGGCACCCGTTGTGCGGGATTGGCGTCACGTCGGTGATGCTGGCGATCTTATAGCCACAGCCGTTCAATGCACGGACAGCAGACTCACGACCTGGACCTGGACCTTTGACGTTGACGTCGAGGTTTTTCAGGCCATATTCCAGCGCAGCTTGACCAGCACGTTCAGCAGCTACTTGAGCAGCAAACGGGGTGGACTTGCGGGAACCGCGGAAACCCGAACCACCGGAGGTAGCCCAAGAAAGCGCGTTACCTTGACGGTCGGTGATGGTCACGATTGTGTTGTTAAAAGATGCATGGATGTGGGCGATGCCATCAACCACTGTCTTTTTAACTTTTTTACGAGGACGAGCAGCAGGTTTTGCCATGATTAATTTCCTGTCGATTCGCGTGGGCGATTACTTGCGGATCGGCTTACGCGGACCTTTACGGGTACGCGCGTTAGTCTTGGTACGCTGACCGCGTACTGGAAGACCACGACGATGACGCAGACCACGGTAGCAACCGAGGTCCATCAAACGCTTGATTTTCATGTTGATTTCGCGACGCAGGTCACCTTCAGTGGTGAACTTCGCCACTTCGCCACGCAACAGCTCAATCTGCTCGTCGCTCAGATCCTTGATCTTTGCGGCTGGGTTTACCCCAGTGTCTGCGCAAATTTTCTGCGCAGTAGTGCGACCAACACCATAGATGTAGGTCAGCGAGATAACAGTGTGCTTGTTATCTGGAATGTTAACGCCTGCAATACGGGCCATTCAGTGGGACTCCAATTGACAGCTACCTACGCCCCGGAAGCCAAGAAATAGGGCGCGAGATAATATCGCTGTAATAACAAATAATCAACCCGGCAGCGCACTAGCTGCCGGGCTTCAAGCGGATCACACTCAGCCTTGGCGCTGTTTGTGACGCGGTTCCGCGCTGCAAATTACTCGAACAACACCTTCGCGGCGAATAATCTTGCAGTTACGGCACAGCTTTTTCACCGATGCACGAACTTTCATCACCAACTCCTCGAACCTTATGGGTACTCAGCGCAACATGCCGCTGCCGTAACCCTTCAGGTTGGCTTTCTTCATCAGGGATTCGTACTGGTGCGAAACGAGGTGCGATTGTACTTGGGACATGAAGTCCATCACAACCACGACGACGATCAGCAACGAGGTCCCGCCAAGGTAGAACGGAACGTTTGCTGCAACCACCAGGAACTGGGGCAACAGGCAGACGGCCGTCATATATAGAGCACCGAACATGGTCAAGCGAGTCAGAACGCCATCAATGTAGCGCGCAGACTGCTCACCTGGACGAATACCCGGAATAAAGGCACCGGACTTCTTCAGGTTTTCCGCTACGTCTTTCGGATTGAACATCAACGCCGTATAGAAGAAGCAGAAGAAAATAATCCCTGCACTAAACAGCAGAATATTCAACGGCTGACCAGGAGCGATCGACTGCGAGATGTCCTGCAACCAGCCCATACCTTCAGACTGACCGAACCAGGCACCCAACGAAGCCGGAAACAGCAAAATGCTGCTCGCGAAAATGGCAGGAATAACCCCGGCCATGTTCACTTTCAGCGGCAGGTGGCTGGTCTGCGC
Source organism: Pseudomonas sp. P7779 (assembly GCF_013386315.1). NCBI lineage: Bacteria > Pseudomonadati > Pseudomonadota > Gammaproteobacteria > Pseudomonadales > Pseudomonadaceae > Pseudomonas > Pseudomonas sp. P7779. The sequence goes on from NZ_JACARZ010000029.1 coordinate 74,392, forward strand.
GGCAAAGACCTTGCGGCCCTGCTGACGCTTGGCGTAGTGAACAGCAATACGACGCTGGCCACGCTCAATGAACACCACAAAACCGATAATCGCTACTGCCAACAAACCGATGGCAACCAGGGCGAAGATATTGATATCACCCTGACGTGCAGACTCGAAAGACTGCCCAATCGCTCTCGGAAGACCGGCAACGATACCTGCGAAAATCAACATCGAGATACCGTTACCAACACCACGCTCAGTAATCTGCTCACCCAGCCACATCATGAACATCGCACCAGCCACAAATGTGGATACCGCGACGAAATGGAAGCCAAAGTCACCAGTGAACGCAACACCCTGCCCGGCCAGGCCAACGGACATGCCGATAGCCTGGACCAGGGCGAGGATGACAGTGCCGTAGCGGGTGTACTGGCTTATCTTGCGACGGCCAGCTTCACCTTCCTTCTTCAACTGCTCCAACTGCGGACTGACGGCGGTCATCAGTTGCATGATGATCGATGCCGAGATGTACGGCATGATCCCCAGTGCAAAGATGCTCATCCGTTCCAGCGCGCCGCCGGAAAACATGTTGAACAAGCTAAGAATGGTCCCCTCATTCTGTCGAAACAGGTCTGCGAGTCGGTCCGGGTTGATACCTGGAACCGGGATGTGTGCGCCTATTCGGTAGACGATAATCGCCAGGAACAGAAAACGCAGACGAGCCCAAAGTTCAGACATACCGCCTTTGCCGAGCGCTGAGAGAGCACCTTGCTTAGCCATTTATTCCTCGAACTTGCCGCCAGCTGCTTCGATAGCCGAACGCGCACCTTTGGTGGCGCCGATTCCCTTGCCGATAGTGACAGCGCGAGTCACTTCACCGGACAGCATGATTTTCACACGCTGTACGTTGACGTTGATCACGTTGGCATCTTTCAGGGTCTGCACGGTAACGATGTCGCCTTCCACTTTGGCCAGCTCGGACAGACGCACTTCTGCGCGGTCCATGGCTTTCAGGGAAACGAAACCGAACTTCGGCAGGCGACGATGCAGCGGCTGTTGACCGCCTTCAAAGCCTGGAGCGATGGTGCCACCGGAGCGGGAGGACTGACCTTTGTGGCCACGGCCACCGGTCTTGCCCAAACCACTACCGATACCACGGCCCGGACGATGCTTTTCGCGACGGGAACCCGGCGCTGGACTCAGATCATTGAGTTTCATCGAATTAACCCTCGACACGCAGCATGTAGTAAGCCTTGTTGATCATCCCGCGATTCTCGGGAGTATCAAGTACTTCTACAGTGTGACCGATGCGACGCAGACCCAAACCCTTAACGCACAATTTGTGGTTAGGGATGCGGCCGGTCATGCTTTTGATCAGCGTTACTTTAACGGTAGCCATGATCAGAAGATCTCCTTGACGCTTTTGCCACGCTTGGCGGCAATGGATTCAGGAGACTGCATTGCTTTCAAACCCTTGAAAGTGGCGTGAACCACGTTCACCGGGTTAGTCGAGCCGTAGCACTTGGCCAGAACGTTCTGAACGCCAGCAACTTCGAGGACAGCACGCATAGCGCCGCCAGCGATGATACCGGTACCTTCAGAGGCAGGCTGCATGTACACCTTCGAAGCGCCGTGAGCGGACTTCATTGCGTACTGCAGAGTAGTGCCGTTCAGATCAACTTGGATCATGTTGCGACGAGCAGCTTCCATTGCCTTCTGGATCGCAGCAGGCACTTCACGTGACTTGCCACGGCCGAAGCCAACGCGCCCTTTACCATCACCTACCACGGTCAACGCGGTGAAAGTGAAGATACGGCCGCCTTTAACGGTTTTGGCTACGCGGTTAACTTGAACCAGCTTCTCAATGTAGCCTTCGTCGCGCTTTTGGTCGTTATTTGACATAACTTAGAACTCCAGCCCAGCTTCACGAGCAGCATCAGCCAGCGCTTTCACGCGGCCGTGGTACTTGAAGCCAGAGCGGTCGAAAGCCACTTGCGAGACGCCGGCGGCCTTAGCACGCGTAGCGACCAGCTGGCCAACCTTAGTGGCCGCGTCGATGTTGCCAGTGGCACCATCACGCAGTTCTTTATCCAAAGTCGAGGCGCTTGCCAGGACTTTGTTGCCGTCGGCCGAGATGACCTGGGCGTAGATGTGCTGCGACGAGCGGAACACGCAGAGACGCACGACTTCGAGTTCGTGCATTTTCAGGCGTGCTTTGCGAGCGCGACGCAGTCGAGTAACTTTTTTGTCGGTCATTTGCTATGCCCTACTTCTTCTTGGCTTCTTTACGACGGACGACTTCGTCCGCGTAGCGCACACCTTTGCCTTTGTACGGCTCTGGTGGACGGAAGTCGCGGATCTCAGCGGCCACCTGACCTACCAGCTGCTTATCAATACCCTTGATCAGGATATCGGTTTGGCTAGGGGTCTCAGCGGTGATGCCTTCCGGCAGTTCGTAATCCACTGGGTGCGAGAAGCCAAGGGCCAGGTTCAGAACCGTGCCTTTTGCTTGCGCTTTGTAACCAACACCGACCAGCTGGAGCTTGCGCTCGAAGCCTTGGCTTACGCCTTGGACCATGTTGTTTACCAACGCACGAGTGGTACCGGCCATTGCGCGAGTTTGTTGATCGCCATTGCGAGCAGCGAAACGCAGCTCACCAGCTTCTTCAACGATCTCAACGGACGAATGGATGTTCAGTTCCAGAGTGCCCTTGGCACCCTTCACCGAAAGCTGTTGGCCTGCGAATTTTACTTCGACACCGGCTGGCAGCTTAACGGGGTTCTTAGCGACGCGTGACATGCTTATCCCCCCTTAGAACACAGTGCAAAGAACTTCGCCGCCGACACCGGCAGCGCGCGCAGCACGATCCGTCATCACACCTTTGTTGGTGGAGACGATAGACACACCGAGACCGCCACGAACTTTTGGCAGATCATCAACGGACTTGTACTGACGCAGGCCTGGACGGCTAACGCGCTTCACTTCTTCGATGACCGGACGGCCTTCGAAGTACTTCAGCTCGATGGACAGCAGTGGTTTGATTTCGCTGCTGATCTGATAACCCGCAATGTAGCCTTCGTCTTTCAGGACTTTGGCAACAGCAACCTTCAACGTGGAAGATGGCATGCTTACGACGGACTTTTCAGCCATCTGGGCATTACGGATACGAGTTAGCATGTCCGCTAACGGGTCCTGCATACTCATGGCTAGACGCTCCTAATACAAAAAAATTAGCCTTGCGGCCATTACGTGTCGCCGAGAATCTCCGAGCACAAAACACACGGGCTCAGGCGAGCCGCGTATTTTAGACACACTCCGGAAATGAAACAAGCCCCAAAAGGGGCTTGTTCCAGATTCTAGGCCACCGGCGGTCAGTATCTTGCGATCCTGACCACCGAGACTTCGAAAGTACTTACCAGCTGGCTTTAACCAGACCTGGTACGTCACCACGCATTGCCGCTTCACGCAGTTTGTTACGGCCGAGGCCGAACTTGCGGTAAACGCCGTGTGGACGACCGGTCAGGCGGCAGCGGTTACGCATGCGCGAAGCGCTTGCGTCACGTGGCTGCTTCTGCAGAGCAACTGTAGCTTCCCAACGTGCTTCTGGACTTGCGTTCAGATCAACGATGATTGCTTTCAGTGCTGCACGCTTCTTGGCGTACTTGGCAACCGTGAGCTGACGTTTCAGCTCGCGGTTTTTCATGCTCATCTTGGCCATGGTCCTACTCCAATCAGTTGCGGAACGGGAATTTGAACGCACGCAGCAGAGCGCGGCCTTCATCATCGTTCTTGGCAGTGGTGGTCAGGGTGATGTCCAGACCGCGGAGAGCATCGATCTTGTCGTAGTCGATTTCCGGGAAGATGATCTGCTCTTTAACGCCCATGCTGTAGTTACCACGACCATCGAAGGACTTGGCATTCAGGCCGCGGAAGTCGCGGACCCGAGGCAGGGAGATCGACAGCAGACGATCCAGGAATTCGTACATACGCTCACGGCGCAGAGTCACTTTGACGCCGATCGGCCATCCTTCACGGACTTTAAAGCCAGCGATGGATTTACGAGCGTAGGTCACAACGACTTTTTGGCCGGTGATCTTTTCCAGGTCAGCAACAGCGTGCTCGATGACTTTTTTGTCGCCGATCGCTTCGCCCAGACCCATGTTCAGGGTGATTTTGGTAACGCGCGGAACTTCCATCACGTTCGAAAGCTTAAGTTCTTCCTTAAGTTTCGGTGCGATTTCCTTCCGGTAAATCTCTTTTAGTCGTGCCATGGTCTTCTACCTAGCAGTGTTCAAGCATCAACCGCTTTTTGGGTCGACTTGAAGACACGAATTTTCTTACCTTCTTCTACTTTGAAACCAACGCGGTCAGCCTTGTTGGTTTCGCCGTTGAAGATGGCGACGTTAGAAGCGTGCAGTGGCGCTTCTTTCTCGACGATACCGCCTTGTACGCCCGACATCGGGTTAGGCTTGGTATGACGCTTGACCAGGTTCAGACCACTAACGACCAGACGGTCATCAGCAAGAACCTTCAGCACCTTACCGCGCTTACCTTTGTCTTTGCCGGCGATCACGATGATCTCGTCGTCACGACGAATCTTTTGCATGTCGGATCTCCTTACAGCACTTCTGGGGCGAGCGAGACGATCTTCATGAACTTCTCAGTACGAAGTTCACGGGTCACTGGCCCAAAGATACGGGTGCCGATCGGCTCTTGCTTGTTGTTCAGAAGAACAGCAGCGTTGCCATCAAAGCGGATAATGGAGCCATCTGCACGGCGTACGCCGTGACGAGTGCGGACTACAACAGCAGTCATCACTTGGCCTTTTTTCACTTTACCGCGAGGAATTGCTTCCTTCACGGTAACTTTGATGATGTCACCGATACCAGCGTAACGACGATGGGAGCCACCCAGCACCTTGATGCACATAACGCGGCGTGCGCCGCTGTTATCGGCCACATCGAGCATGGATTGAGTCTGAATCATATAATTTCTCCGACCCCTAGTCCTTAGACTTCCACAGCGCGTTCGAGAACATCAACCAGGGCCCAAGACTTGGTCTTGGCCAACGGACGAGTTTCACGAATAGTGACTTTGTCGCCGATGTGGCACTGGTTGGTTTCGTCGTGCGCGTGCAGCTTAGTCGAACGCTTAACGTATTTACCGTAGATCGGGTGCTTAACGCGACGCTCGATCAAAACGGTGATGGTTTTGTCCATCTTGTCGCTGACAACACGGCCAGTCAGCGTACGGACAGTCTTTTCGGCTTCAGCCATGATCACTTACCTGCCTGCTGGTTGAGCACAGTCTTCACGCGAGCAATGTCACGCTTAACTTGCGAGAGCAGATGAGACTGCCCCAACTGGCCAGTTGCTTTCTGCATACGCAGATTGAACTGGTCGCGCAGCAGGCCGAGCAGTTGCTCGTTCAGCTGCTGTGCGGATTTTTCACGAAGTTCATTCGCTTTCATCACATCACCGTCCGTTTAACAAAGGAGGTGGCGAGCGGCAGCTTTGCAGCAGCCAGGGCGAAAGCCTCACGCGCCAGCTCTTCAGTAACACCCTCGATTTCATACAGGACTTTGCCTGGCTGAATCTGGGCAACCCAATATTCCACGTTACCCTTACCTTTACCCATCCGAACTTCGAGGGGCTTTTTGGAGATAGGCTTGTCCGGGAATACACGGATCCAGATCTTGCCGCCACGTTTAACGTGACGGGTCAGTGCACGACGCGCTGACTCGATCTGACGAGCGGTGAGACGACCACGAGCTACAGACTTCAGCGCATATTCGCCGAAGCTGACTTTGCTACCGCGCTGAGCCAGACCACGGTTGTGGCCTGTCATCTGCTTGCGGAACTTCGTACGCTTTGGTTGCAACATTTGGCGTACCCCTTACTTAGCAGCTTTTTTACGAGGCGCTGGTGCTTGTGGTTTCAGTTCTTCTTGGCGACCACCAATTACTTCGCCTTTGAAGATCCAAACCTTTACACCGATCACACCGTAGGTGGTGTGAGCTTCGTAGTTGGCATAGTCGATGTCGGCACGCAGGGTGTGCAGTGGCACACGACCTTCGCGATACCATTCAGTACGTGCGATTTCAGCACCGCCGAGACGACCGCTCACTTGGATTTTGATGCCTTTGGCACCAATGCGCATGGCGTTCTGTACTGCGCGCTTCATAGCGCGACGGAACATTACGCGACGCTCCAGCTGCTGAGCTACGCTCTGCGCAACCAGCATACCGTCGAGCTCCGGCTTGCGGATCTCTTCGATATTGATGTGCACAGGCACACCCATTTGCTTGGTCAGGTCCTGACGCAGTTTCTCAACATCTTCACCTTTCTTCCCGATAACGATACCTGGACGAGCGGTGTGGATGGTGATACGTGCAGTTTGAGCAGGACGATGGATATCGATACGGCTCACGGACGCGCTTTTTAGTTTGTCTTGGAGATACTCACGCACCTTCAGATCAGCGAACAAGTAGTCCGCATAAGTCCGACCGTCTGCGTACCAGACGGAGGTGTGCTCCTTGACGATTCCCAGGCGAATGCCAATGGGATGTACTTTCTGACCCATCTCTTCGACTCCGTTACTTGTCAGCAACCTTGACAGTGATATGGCAAGACCGCTTGACGATGCGATCAGCTCGGCCTTTGGCACGAGGCATGATGCGCTTCAGCGAACGCCCTTCGTTGACGAAAACGGTGCTGACCTTCAGGTCATCAACGTCTGCGCCTTCGTTGTGCTCGGCGTTGGCTACGGCCGACTCCAGCACTTTCTTGATGATCTCGGCGGCTTTCTTACTGCTGAAAGCCAACAGGTTGAGCGCTTCGCCCACCTTCTTCCCGCGGATCTGGTCGGCGACCAAGCGGGCTTTCTGGGCGGAGATTCGAGCGCCCGACAACTTAGCGGCTACTTCCATCGTTCCTTACCCCTTAACGCTTGGCTTTCTTGTCTGCCACGTGCCCACGATATGTGCGGGTACCGGCAAACTCGCCTAGTTTGTGGCCGACCATGTCTTCGTTCACGAGAACTGGAACATGTTGACGACCGTTATGCACTGCAATGGTCAGACCGACCATTTGTGGCAGGATCATCGAACGACGCGACCAGGTTTTCACCGGTTTGCGATCGTTCTTTTCCGCCGCCACTTCGATCTTCTTCAGTAGGTGAAGATCAATAAAAGGACCTTTTTTCAGAGAACGTGGCACTGTCGTATCCCTCTATTTACTTGCGACGACGGACGATCATTTTGTCGGTACGCTTATTACCACGAGTCTTCGCGCCCTTAGTCGGGAAGCCCCATGGCGATACCGGATGACGACCACCAGAGGTACGACCTTCACCACCACCGTGTGGGTGGTCAACCGGGTTCATGGCAACACCACGAACGGTTGGGCGAACGCCACGCCAGCGTTTGGCACCAGCTTTACCCAGCGAACGCAGGCTGTGCTCGGAGTTCGAGACTTCGCCCAGGGTCGCACGGCATTCAGCCAATACTTTACGCATTTCACCAGAGCGCAGACGCAGGGTCACGTAGACACCTTCACGAGCGATCAGCTGAGCCGAAGCACCAGCGGAACGAGCGATTTGCGCGCCTTTACCCGGCTTCAATTCGATGCCGTGTACGGTGCTACCAACTGGAATGTTGCGCAGTTGCAGAGCGTTGCCCGGCTTGATCGGTGCCAAAGCACCTGCGATCAGCTGGTCACCAGCACTCACGCCTTTAGGGGCGATGATGTAGCGACGCTCGCCATCTGCGTACAGCAGCAGAGCGATGTGAGCAGTACGGTTTGGATCGTATTCGATACGCTCGACAGTGGCAGCGATGCCATCTTTGTCGTTGCGACGGAAGTCGACCAGACGATAATGCTGTTTATGGCCACCACCGATGTGACGAGTGGTAATACGACCATTGTTGTTACGACCACCAGTCTTCGATTTCTTCTCGAGCAGCGGTGCGTGAGGAGCGCCTTTATGCAGCTCCTGGTTGACCACCTTGACCACAAAACGGCGGCCAGGGGAAGTCGGTTTGCATTTAACGATTGCCATGATGCACCCCTTCCTTACTCAGCACTGCTGCTGAAATCGAGATCTTGGCCTGGCTGAAGGGAGATAACTGCCTTCTTCCAGTCATTACGCTTGCCCAGACCGCGAGCAGTGCGCTTGCTCTTACCCAGAACATTCAGGGTAGTAACACGCTCTACTTTCACGCTGAACAGGCTTTCGACGGCCTTCTTGATTTCCAGCTTGGTTGCGTCAGTTGCAACCTTGAAAACGAACTGGCCTTTCTTGTCAGCCAGAACCGTAGCCTTTTCGGAAACGTGCGGGCCAAGCAGAACTTTAAATACGCGTTCCTGGTTCATCCCAGCAGCTCCTCGAATTTCTTCACGGCCGACACGGTGATCAACACCTTGTCGTATGCGATCAGACTAACTGGATCGGAACCTTGCACGTCACGTACATCAACGTGTGGCAGGTTGCGAGCAGCCAGGTACAGGTTCTGATCAACAGCTTCAGACACGATCAGGACGTCAGTCAGGCCCATGCCGTTCAGCTTGTTCAGCAGATCTTTGGTTTTCGGCGCTTCAACAGCGAAGTCCTGAACCACGACCAGACGATCAGTACGCACGAGTTCAGCAAGGATGGAGCGCAGTGCTGCGCGATACATCTTCTTGTTGAGCTTCTGGGTGTGATCCTGTGGACGTGCTGCGAAAGTGGTACCGCCGCCACGCCAGATTGGGCTACGGATAGTACCGGCACGAGCGCGGCCAGTACCTTTCTGACGCCAAGGGCGCTTACCGCCACCACGAACGTCGGAACGGGTCTTTTGCTGCTTGCTACCTTGACGGCCGCCGGCCATGTAGGCCACGACTGCTTGGTGAACCAGCGTCTCGTTGAATTCGCCGCCAAATGTCAGTTCGGAAACTTCGATCGCTTGAGCGTCATTTACGTTTAATTGCATGTCAGCTTCCCCTTAACCGCGAGCCTTGGCCGCTGGACGTACAACCAGGTTGCCGCCAGTAGCGCCAGGAACAGCACCCTTGACCAACAACAGATTGCGTTCAGCGTCGACGCGCACTACTTCGAGGGACTGCACGGTCACGCGCTCAGCGCCCATATGACCGGACATTTTTTTGCCCTTGAATACACGACCAGGAGTCTGGCACTGGCCAATAGAGCCCGGGACGCGGTGGGAAACGGAGTTACCGTGAGTGTTGTCTTGGCCACGGAAATTCCAACGCTTGATCGTACCCTGGAAGCCTTTACCCTTGGACTGACCGGTTACATCAACCAGTTGACCAGCGGCGAAGATTTCAGCGTTGATCAGATCGCCAGCCTGGTAGTCGCCGTCTTCAAGACGGAACTCCATGACAGTACGACCAGCTGCAACGTTTGCTTTAGCGAAGTGACCTGCTTGAGCAGCAGTCACACGCGAAGCACGACGCTCGCCGACAGTGACTTGCACTGCACGATAGCCATCGGTTTCTTCAGTTTTAAACTGGGTGACGCGATTCGGTTCGATCTCAATGACCGTGACCGGAATGGAGACACCTTCTTCGGTGAAAATACGGGTCATACCGCATTTACGACCGACTACACCAATAGTCATGTTGTAAACCTCATGAGTGTACGGGGCTTTCACCCGCTATGGCCGCCCATTTCAGAGCGTTACACGACTAAGACCCAAGTCTTAGCCGAGGCTGATCTGTACTTCCACACCGGCCGCCAGATCAAGCTTCATAAGTGCATCAACGGTTTTATCCGTTGGCAGGACGATGTCCAGCACGCGCTTATGAGTACGGATCTCGTACTGGTCACGCGCGTCTTTGTTGACGTGCGGGGAGACCAGAACGGTGAACCGCTCTTTACGGGTAGGCAGTGGAATTGGACCACGCACTTGAGCACCAGTACGTTTCGCGGTTTCCACGATTTCCTGGGTGGATTGGTCGATCAGTTTGTGGTCAAAAGCCTTCAACCTGATACGAATTTGCTGATTTGCCATTGGATTTCAGACTCCGGCTGCTATTCCCAGCGAGCGCAACACGCCCGTTAAAAGGAGGCGCAATTCTATAGACGCCCCATATGGGTGTCAACTCAATAAAAAAGCCCCCGCTGAGCGGGGGCTTTTTCAAGTCATCACTTATTAAGCGATGATTTTGGCTACGACGCCAGCGCCGACGGTACGACCGCCTTCACGGATAGCGAAACGCAGACCATCTTCCATTGCGATGGTTTTGATCAGGGTGACAACCATTTTGATGTTGTCGCCTGGCATTACCATTTCAACGCCTTCCGGCAGTTCGCAGTTACCGGTCACGTCAGTGGTCCGGAAGTAGAACTGTGGACGGTAGCCTTTGAAGAACGGAGTGTGACGACCGCCTTCTTCTTTGCTCAACACGTACACTTCAGCTTCGAAGGTAGTGTGCGGCTTAACCGAACCTGGCTTGACCAGAACCTGGCCACGCTCAACGTCGTCACGCTTGGTACCACGCAGCAGAACGCCGCAGTTCTCGCCTGCACGACCTTCGTCGAGCAGTTTACGGAACATTTCAACACCGGTGCAGGTGGTGACGGTAGTGTCACGCAGACCAACGATTTCCAGTGGATCTTGAACCTTAACGATACCGCGCTCGATACGACCAGTCACAACAGTACCACGACCGGAGATCGAGAATACGTCTTCGATTGGCATCAGGAACGGCTTGTCGATAACACGAACTGGATCTGGGATGTAGCTGTCCAGAGTCTCAACCAGTTTACGAACGGCAGTGGTGCCCATTTCGTTGTCGTCAAGACCGTCCAGAGCCATACGAGCAGAACCGATGATGATCGGAGTGTCGTCGCCTGGGAAGTCGTAAGTGCTCAGCAGATCGCGCACTTCCATCTCAACCAGTTCCAGCAGCTCAGCGTCGTCTACCAGGTCAGCCTTGTTCAGGAAAACCACGATGTACGGAACGCCTACCTGACGGGACAGCAGGATGTGCTCACGGGTTTGTGGCATCGGACCATCAGCGGCCGAGCAAACCAGGATCGCGCCGTCCATCTGGGCAGCACCGGTGATCATGTTCTTCACATAGTCAGCGTGACCTGGGCAGTCAACGTGAGCGTAGTGACGGATCAGCGAGTTGTATTCAACGTGCGCGGTGTTGATGGTGATACCACGAGCTTTTTCTTCTGGTGCGCTGTCGATCTTGTCGAAGTCAACACGAGCCGAACCGAAAACTTCGGAGCAGACGCGAGTCAGAGCAGCGGTCAGAGTGGTTTTACCGTGGTCAACGTGGCCGATAGTGCCAACGTTTACGTGCGGTAGGGAACGATCAAATTTTTCTTTAGCCACGACAATTAACTCCTTGCCTAAAGGACTGAATCAGCCTTGTTTTTTGGATACAGTTTCAGCGATGTGCGCCGGAGCTGTGTTGTATTTTTTGAATTCCATAGAGTAGCTTGCGCGACCCTGAGACATGGAACGAACGTCGGTCGCATAACCGAACATCTCGCCCAACGGAACCTCGGCACGAATCACTTTGCCGGAAACCGTATCTTCCATACCCAAGATCATGCCGCGACGACGGTTAAGGTCGCCCATCACGTCACCCATGTAGTCTTCAGGCGTAACGACTTCTACTGCCATGATTGGCTCAAGCAACTCACCACCGCCCTTCTGGGCCAGTTGCTTGGTAGCCATGGAAGCAGCCACCTTAAACGCCATCTCGTTGGAGTCGACGTCGTGGTAAGAACCGTCAAAAACGGTCGCCTTCAGGCCGATGAGCGGATAGCCGGCAACAACACCGTTCTTCATCTGCTCTTCGATACCCTTCTGGATAGCCGGGATGTATTCCTTAGGAACAACACCGCCCACTACTTCGTTCACGAATTGCAGACCTTCCTGACCTTCATCAGCAGGAGCAAAACGGATCCAGCAATGGCCGAACTGGCCACGACCGCCGGACTGACGAACGAATTTGCCTTCGATTTCGCAGTTCTTCGTGATGCGCTCACGATAGGAAACCTGAGGCTTACCGATGTTGGCTTCGACGTTGAACTCACGGCGCATCCGGTCAACCAGGATGTCCAGGTGAAGCTCGCCCATGCCGGAGATGATCGTTTGACCAGTCTCTTCATCAGTCTTGACGCGGAAAGATGGATCTTCCTGAGCAAGCTTGCCCAGAGCGATACCCATTTTTTCCTGGTCATCCTTGGTCTTAGGCTCAACGGCAACCGAAATAACCGGCTCCGGGAAGTCCATGCGAACCAGGATGATTGGCTTGGCAGCGTCGCACAAGGTCTCACCAGTGGTGACGTCCTTCATGCCGATCAGGGCCGCGATGTCACCAGCGCGTACTTCCTTGATCTCTTCACGGGCGTTTGCGTGCATTTGCACCATACGACCCACACGCTCTTTCTTGCCTTTAACCGAGTTGATCACGCCGTCGCCGGAGGCCAACACGCCCGAGTAAACGCGGACGAAGGTCAAAGTACCCACGAATGGGTCAGTAGCGATCTTGAACGCCAGAGCCGAGAACGGCTCGCTGTCATCGGCGTGACGCTCCATCTCTTCTTCCTCGTTATCAGGGTTGGTACCCTTGATAGCAGGAATGTCGGTTGGAGCAGGCAGGTAGTCGATAACGGCGTCGAGAACCAGGGGAACACCCTTGTTCTTGAAGGAAGAACCGCAAACAGCCAGAACGATCTCACCAGCGATAGTACGCTGACGCAGAGCGGCCTTGATTTCCACGTTGGTGAGTTCTTCACCTTCGAGGTACTTGTTCATCAGCTCTTCGCTGGCTTCGGCAGCAGCCTCAACCATGTTGTTACGCCACTCGTCAGCCAGCTCCTGCAGTTCTGCAGGGATAGGCTTACGAACAGGAACCATGCCTTTGTCAGCGTCATTCCAGTAAACAGCTTCCATGTTGATCAGATCGATCTGACCCTGGAAGTTGTCTTCGGAACCGATAGCCAACTGGATTGGCACCGGAGTGTGACCCAGACGCTGTTTGATCTGACCGATCACGCGCAGGAAGTTGGCACCAGCACGGTCCATCTTGTTTACGTAAACAAGACGTGGAACGCCGTACTTGTTGGCCTGACGCCATACGGTTTCCGACTGAGGCTCAACACCCGAAGTACCGCAGAACACAACGACAGCGCCGTCGAGTACACGCAGGGAACGCTCAACTTCAATGGTGAAGTCTACGTGGCCCGGGGTATCGATTACGTTGAAGCGGTGCTCGTCCTTGTACTGCTTCTCGGAACCTTTCCAGAAGGCGGTAATAGCAGCAGAAGTAATGGTAATACCACGCTCCTGCTCCTGAACCATCCAGTCTGTGGTCGCGGCGCCGTCATGCACCTCGCCCATTTTGTGACTTTTGCCGGTGTAAAACAGTACGCGCTCGGTGGTGGTGGTTTTACCAGCATCCACGTGAGCAACGATACCGATGTTACGGTAGCGGCTAATCGGAGTAGTACGAGCCATAAAGCCCTCGCAAAATTAGTGAAGCTAGAATTAGAAGCGGTAGTGCGAGAAAGCTTTGTTGGCTTCAGCCATACGGTGCACGTCTTCACGCTTCTTAACAGCAGCACCTTTACCTTCAGCAGCGTCCAACAGTTCGCCAGCCAAACGCAGGGCCATAGACTTCTCGCCGCGCTTACGGGCGAAGTCTACCAACCAGCGCATTGCCAAAGCGTTACGACGGGACGGGCGAACTTCAACCGGAACCTGGTAAGTAGCACCGCCTACACGGCGCGACTTCACTTCGACCAGCGGAGCGATGGCGTCGAGAGCTTTCTCGAAGATTTCCAGGGGGTCGCTGTTCTTGCGTTCTTTAACCTTTTCCAGCGCGCCATAAACGATACGCTCGGCAACGGCTTTCTTGCCGCTTTCCATTACGTGGTTCATGAACTTGGCCAGGATTTGGCTTCCGTATTTTGGATCGTCAAGCACTTCGCGCTTGGCTGCTACGCGTCTTCTTGGCATGGATAAGCCCTCAAACGGTCTTCAGGTTCGCTCGGAATCGGTGCCCTTTCGGGACGCCTCCGACCTTACTCTTATCGACTCAGAAAATAAGATGATTCAGTTTTACAAAAAGCCGCTACTACTTAGGCTTCTTGGTACCGTACTTCGAACGACCCTGGTTACGACCTTTAACGCCGGAAGTATCCAAGGAGCCGCGTACGGTGTGGTAACGAACACCTGGCAAGTCTTTTACACGACCGCCGCGGATCAGTACCACGCTGTGCTCTTGCAGGTTGTGACCTTCACCGCCGATGTACGAGGAAACCTCGAAACCGTTGGTCAGGCGCACACGGCATACTTTACGCAGTGCCGAGTTAGGTTTTTTCGGCGTAGTGGTATACACGCGAGTGCATACGCCACGACGTTGCGGGCAGTTCTGCAGCGCAGGCACGTCGGATTTCTCGACGATACGCTTACGCGGCTGACGTACCAGCTGGTTGATAGTTGCCATCTACTAGCTCCACTGTTGTCTTGCGACGCTATTGTCTTGCAAGAAAAGCAAAATGGCAGGAACGAATTCCCGCCAAATTTAGGGGTACAAGAGTCTAAAGAGGATCTTGTCCCCAGTCAAGGCAAGGCCCCGACCTCCCCTTCCATCGAACCGGGACAAATCTGTCTCGATCCGACGAACGGGGCTGCCAGGGCCCGGTCTTATTTACCGCAGAACTCAGTTACCGCTTGAGTTCAGCGCTTCGGTCAGTGCAGCTTCCACTTCACTGGCGCTTACGCGCAACGGCTTGTCGAGTTCACGGCGACGCTTACGCTCGCTGTGGTAGGCCAAACCGGTACCGGCCGGGATCAGACGACCCACAACCACGTTTTCTTTCAGGCCGCGCAGGTAATCGCGCTTGCCGGTTACCGCTGCTTCGGTCAGTACGCGAGTGGTCTCCTGGAAGGAGGCCGCCGAGATGAACGACTCAGTGGACAACGACGCCTTGGTGATACCCAGCAACACACGAGTGAACTTGGAAACGAATTTCTCGTCGTTCGCCAGGCGCTCGTTCTCTACCAGTACGTGAGTCAGTTCCATCTGGTCGCCCTTGATGAAACTCGAATCGCCGGATTCAGCGATTTCAACTTTACGCAGCATCTGACGCAGGATGGTCTCGATGTGCTTATCGTTGATCTTCACGCCTTGCAGACGGTAAACGTCCTGGATCTCGTTAACGATGTACTTGGCCAGCGCACTCACACCCAGCAGACGCAGGATGTCGTGTGGATCGCTCGGGCCGTCGGAGATAACTTCGCCGCGGTTTACCTGTTCGCCTTCGAAGACGTTCAGGTGACGCCACTTCGGAATCAGCTCTTCGTACGGATCGCTACCGTCGTTCGGGGTGATAACCAGGCGGCGCTTGCCCTTGGTCTCTTTACCGAACGCGATGGTGCCGCTGACTTCAGCCAGAATCGACGCTTCTTTCGGACGACGAGCTTCGAACAAGTCGGCAACACGCGGCAGACCACCGGTGATGTCACGGGTCTTCGAAGTTTCTTGCGGGATACGAGCGATAACATCACCGATCGCGATCTTCGCACCATCCGCAACACCGACCAGGGCGTTGGCTGGCAGGAAGTACTGAGCGATAACGTCAGTGCCTGGCAGCAACAGATCCTTGCCGTTGTCATCAACCATCTTCACGGCAGGACGGATATCTTTGCCTGCAGCTGGACGGTCTTTGGCGTCGAGTACTTCAATGTTGGTCATACCGGTCAATTCGTCAGTCTGACGCTTGATCGTGATGCCTTCTTCCATGCCCACGTAGGTCACGGTACCTTTCATTTCGGTAACGATTGGGTGAGTGTGTGGATCCCACTTGGCCACGATTGCGCCAGCGTCGACCTTGTCACCTTCTTTAACCGAAATCACAGCACCGTACGGCAGCTTGTAACGCTCGCGCTCACGACCGTAGTCATCAGCGATTGCCAGCTCACCGGAACGGGACACAGCAACCAGGTGGCCATCCACTCGCTCAACGTGCTTCAGGTTGTGCAGACGGACGGTACCGCCATTCTTCACCTGAACGCTGTCGGCGGCGGAGGTCCGGCTTGCCGCACCACCGATGTGGAACGTACGCATGGTCAGCTGGGTACCCGGCTCACCGATGGACTGGGCAGCGATAACGCCGACCGCTTCACCGATGTTCACCTGGTGACCACGAGCCAAGTCACGGCCGTAGCACTTGGCGCAAATGCCGTAGCGGGTTTCGCAGCTGATCGGCGAGCGAACAATCACTTCGTCGATGCTGTTGAGTTCGATGAACTCGACCCACTTCTCGTCTACCAGGGTGCCGGCAGGAACGATGACTTCCTCGGTACCTGGCTTGAATACGTCACGGGCGATTACTCGACCCAGTACGCGCTCACCCAACGGTTCTACAACGTCGCCGCCTTCGATGTGCGGAGTCATCAGCAGACCGTGTTCGGTGCCGCAGTCAACTTCAGTCACAACCAAGTCTTGCGCAACGTCTACCAGACGACGAGTCAGGTAACCGGAGTTAGCGGTTTTCAACGCGGTATCCGCCAGACCTTTACGAGCACCGTGAGTCGAGATGAAGTACTGAAGTACGCTCAAACCTTCACGGAAGTTCGCAGTAATCGGCGTTTCGATGATGGAACCGTCCGGCTTGGCCATCAGGCCACGCATACCGGCGAGCTGACGGATCTGCGCAGCAGAACCCCGTGCGCCCGAGTCGGCCATCATGTACATCGAGTTGAACGACTCTTGATCGACTTCCACGCCATGACGGTCGATAACACGCTCTTTCGAGAGGTTCGACATCATCGCCTTCGACACTTCGTCGTTGGCCTTGGACCAAAGGTCGATCACTTTGTTGTACTTCTCGCCCTGGGTTACCAGGCCGGAGGCGTACTGGCTTTCGATCTCTTTCACTTCATCGGTGGCAGCACCGATGATGGCGGCTTTCTCGTCCGGGATAACGAAGTCGTTAACACCGATGGAAACGCCGGAAATGGTCGAATAAGCAAAACCGGTGTACATCAACTGGTCAGCGAAGATAACGGTCTCTTTCAAACCAACCACGCGGTAGCACTGGTTGATCAGCTTGGAGATCGCCTTTTTCTTCATTGGCTGGTTGACCACGTCGTACGACAGGCCAGGTGGAACAACCTGGAACAGCAGCGCACGGCCGACAGTGGTGTCGACGATACGGGTGTTCTTGACGCTGCCACCGTCACGATCGTTGATGGTTTCGTGGATGCGGACTTTAACCTTGGCGTGCAGTGCGGCTTCGCCGGCACGGAACACACGGTCAACTTCCTGCAGATCCGCGAACACACGACCTTCGCCCTTGGCGTTGATCGCTTCACGAGTCATGTAGTACAGACCCAATACAACGTCCTGCGACGGAACGATGATTGGCTCACCGTTGGCTGGCGACAGAATGTTGTTGGTCGACATCATCAACGCACGCGCTTCCAGCTGGGCTTCCAGCGTCAGCGGTACGTGCACGGCCATTTGGTCGCCGTCGAAGTCGGCGTTGTACGCAGCACAGACCAGCGGGTGCAGCTGGATAGCCTTACCTTCGATCAGTACTGGTTCAAACGCCTGGATACCCAGACGGTGAAGGGTCGGTGCACGGTTGAGGAGAACCGGGTGTTCACGGATCACTTCAGCGAGAACGTCCCAAACCTCTGGCAGCTCGCGCTCGACCATTTTCTTGGCAGCTTTGATGGTGGTCGCGAGACCACGCATTTCCAGCTTGCCGAAAATGAACGGCTTGAACAGCTCGAGAGCCATCTTCTTCGGCAGACCGCACTGGTGCAGACGCAGGGTCGGGCCTACGGTAATTACCGAACGACCGGAGTAGTCAACACGCTTACCGAGCAAGTTCTGACGGAAACGACCCTGCTTACCCTTGATCATGTCAGCCAGGGATTTCAGAGGACGCTTGTTCGAACCGGTGATAGCGCGGCCACGACGACCGTTGTCGAGCAGGGCATCGACAGCTTCCTGCAACATACGCTTTTCGTTGCGCACGATGATGTCCGGAGCGGACAGGTCGAGCAGACGCTTCAAGCGGTTGTTACGGTTGATCACGCGACGGTACAGGTCGTTGAGGTCGGAAGTCGCGAAGCGACCGCCATCCAACGGTACCAGCGGACGCAGGTCTGGCGGCAGAACCGGCAGAACGGTCAGCACCATCCACTCTGGCAAGTTGCCGGAACCCTGGAAGGCTTCCATCAACTTCAGACGCTTGGACAGTTTCTTGATCTTGGTTTCGGAGTTGGTTTGCGGAATTTCTTCACGCAGACGGCCAATCTCGTGTTCCAGGTCGATAGCGTGCAGCAGCTCGCGGACAGCTTCGGCACCCATGCGGGCATCGAAATCGTCGCCGAACTCTTCCAGCGCTTCGAAATACTGCTCGTCGTTCAGCAGCTGACCCTTTTCAAGGGTGGTCATGCCTGGATCGATAACGACATAGCTCTCGAAGTAGAGAACGCGTTCGATATCACGCAGGGTCATGTCCATCAGCAAGCCGATACGGGACGGCAGTGATTTCAGGAACCAGATGTGGGCAACCGGCGAGGCCAGCTCGATGTGCGCCATGCGCTCACGACGAACCTTGGCCAGTGCAACTTCAACGCCGCACTTCTCGCAGATCACACCACGGTGCTTCAAGCGCTTGTACTTACCGCACAGGCACTCGTAATCCTTTACCGGGCCAAAGATCTTGGCGCAGAACAGGCCGTCACGCTCTGGTTTGAACGTACGGTAGTTGATGGTTTCCGGCTTTTTAACTTCACCGAACGACCACGAACGGATCATCTCAGGCGATGCCAACCCAATACGGATGGCGTCGAACTCTTCGACTTGACCCTGGTTTTTCAGCAAATTCAGTAGGTCTTTCAAGGCCTTTCCTCCTGGCGGAGCAGAGAGCGGGCTAAACAGCCCCGCTCTCGATTCGCGTCACGTGTTATTCGGTTTCCAGATCGATATCGATGCCGAGGGAACGAATTTCTTTGATCAACACGTTGAAAGACTCGGGCATGCCCGGCTCCATACGGTGATCGCCGTCCACGATGTTTTTGTACATCTTGGTCCGACCGTTCACATCGTCCGACTTCACTGTGAGCATTTCTTGCAGAGTGTAAGCAGCACCGTATGCTTCCAGTGCCCAGACCTCCATCTCCCCGAAACGCTGACCACCGAACTGAGCCTTACCACCCAGCGGCTGCTGGGTAACCAGGCTGTACGAACCGGTAGAACGAGCGTGCATCTTGTCGTCTACCAAGTGGTTCAGCTTCAGCATGTACATGTAGCCAACAGTAACCGGGCGCTCAAACTTGTTGCCGGTACGGCCGTCGAACAGCTGCATCTGGCCGCTTTCTGGCAGGTCTGCCAGTTTCAGCATGGCCTTGATTTCGCTTTCCTTGGCACCGTCGAACACCGGGGTAGCCATTGGAACGCCGCCGCGCAGGTTCTTCGCCAGATCCAGGATTTCCTGGTCGGAGAAGGTGTCCAGTTCTTCGTTGCGACCGCCGATCTCGTTGTAGATCTCGTGCAGGAACTTACGCAGGTCTGCGACCTTGCGCTGCTCTTCGATCATACGGTTGATCTTCTCGCCCAGACCTTTGGCCGCGAGGCCCAGGTGGGTTTCAAGGATCTGACCAACGTTCATACGCGAAGGTACGCCCAACGGGTTGAGGACGACGTCTACCGGGGTGCCATTGGCATCGTGCGGCATGTCTTCAACCGGCATGATCACGGAGACCACACCTTTGTTACCGTGACGACCGGCCATCTTGTCGCCCGGCTGGATGCGGCGACGGATTGCCAGGTAAACCTTGACGATTTTCAGCACGCCTGGAGCCAGGTCATCGCCCTGCTGCAGTTTGCGCTTCTTGTCTTCGAACTTGTCGTCCAGCAGACGGCGACGATCGACGATGTAGGCCTGGGCCTTCTCGAGCTGCTCGTTCAGAGCATCTTCAGCCATGCGCAGTTTGAACCACTGCCCGTGCTCAAGACCGTCGAGTACTTCGTCGGTGATGTCCTGACCTTTCTTCAGACCTGCGCCGCCTTCAGCCTTGTGGCCTACCAGGGCGGAACGCAGACGTTCGAAGGTCGCGCCTTCAACGATACGGAACTCTTCGTTCAGATCCTTGCGGATCTCGTCGAGTTGGGTCTTCTCGATGGACAGCGCACGAGCATCACGCTCAACGCCGTCACGGGTGAAGACCTGTACGTCGATGACAGTGCCCTTGGTACCGGTAGGTACACGCAGGGAAGTGTCTTTAACGTCGCTGGCTTTTTCACCGAAGATGGCACGCAACAGCTTCTCTTCCGGAGTCAGTTGGGTCTCGCCTTTCGGAGTGACCTTGCCTACCAGGATGTCGCCTGCGCCAACTTCAGCACCTACGTAAACGATACCGGCTTCGTCCAGCTTGTTCAGTGCAGCTTCACCCACGTTCGGGATGTCTGCAGTGATTTCCTCTGGCCCAAGCTTGGTGTCACGCGCCACACAGGTCAGTTCCTGAATGTGGATCGTGGTGAAGCGATCTTCCTGAACCACACGCTCGGACAGGCAGATGGAGTCTTCGAAGTTGTAACCGTTCCAGGCCATGAACGCGATGCGCATGTTCTGGCCCAGTGCCAGCTCACCCATATCGGTGGACGGACCGTCTGCCATGATGTCGCTGCGCTGAACCCGATCACCCTTGCTGACCAGCGGACGCTGGTTGATGCAGGTGTTCTGGTTGGAGCGGGTGTATTTGGTCAGGTTGTAGATGTCGACACCGGCTTCGCCAGTTTCAACTTCGTCATCGGCAACACGAACCACGATACGGCTGGCATCAACGGAGTCGATCACGCCGCCACGACGAGCCACGACGCAAACGCCGGAGTCACGGGCTACGTTACGCTCCATGCCGGTACCTACCAGCGGCTTGTCAGCGCGCAGGGTCGGTACAGCTTGACGCTGCATGTTGGAACCCATCAACGCACGGTTGGCGTCATCGTGTTCCAGGAACGGGATCAGCGACGCTGCAACCGAAACTACCTGCTTCGGCGATACGTCCATCAAGGTGACGTCTTCCGGCGCCTTGACGGTGAACTCGTTCAAGTGACGAACAGCTACCAGCTCGTCGATCAGCATTTTCTTGTCGTTCATCGTGGCCGAAGCCTGAGCGATCACGTGATCAGCTTCTTCGATGGCGGACAGGAACACGATCTCGTCGGTGACCAGTGCGTCTTTCACCACGCGGTACGGGCTCTCGAGGAAGCCGTACTGGTTGGTGCGCGCGTAGGCAGCCAGGGAGTTGATCAGACCGATGTTCGGACCTTCCGGCGTTTCAATCGGGCATACACGACCGTAGTGAGTCGGGTGTACGTCACGGACTTCAAAGCCTGCACGCTCACGAGTCAGACCGCCCGGGCCCAGTGCGGAAACACGGCGCTTGTGGGTGATCTCGGAGAGCGGGTTGTTCTGGTCCATGAACTGCGAGAGCTGGCTGGAACCGAAGAACTCTTTCACCGCCGCAGCCACTGGCTTGGCGTTGATCAGGTCTTGCGGCATCAGGCCTTCGCTTTCGGCCATCGACAGACGCTCTTTGACCGCACGCTCAACACGTACCAGGCCAACGCGGAACTGGTTCTCGGCCATTTCGCCTACGCAGCGAACACGACGGTTACCCAGGTGGTCGATGTCATCGACGATGCCTTTGCCGTTACGGATGTCGACCAGGGTCTTCAGTACCGCGACGATGTCTTCCTTGCACAGCACGCCCGAACCTTCGATCTCGGTACGACCGATACGACGGTTGAACTTCATCCGGCCGACCGCAGACAGGTCATAGCGCTCAGGGCTGAAGAACAGGTTGTTGAACAGGGTCTCGGCAGCGTCTTTGGTTGGTGGCTCGCCAGGACGCATCATGCGATAGATCTCGACCAGCGCTTCCAATTGGTTGCTGGTGGAGTCGATCTTCAGGGTGTCGGAGACGAACGGGCCGCAGTCGATGTCGTTGGTGTACAGGGTCTCGATGCGAACAACCTGGGACTTGGCGATTTTCGCCAGGATCTCGGTGTTCAGCTCGGTGTTGCATTCAGCCAGGATTTCGCCGGTGGCCGGGTGCACGATGACCTTGGCGGTGGTGCGACCCAGGACGTAGTCCAGAGGCACTTCCAGCGTCTTGATACCGGCTTTTTCGATCTGGTTGATGTGGCGCGCGGTAATACGACGGCCGGCTTCAACGATGACCTTGCCTTTGTCGTCCTGGATGTCCAGAACGGCAATCTCACCACGCAGGCGCTGAGGCACCAGTTCCAGGCTGAGGGTTTCGCCGCTCAGGTGGAATACGTTAGTGGTGTAGAAAGCGTCCAGCACTTGCTCAGTGGTATAGCCGAGCGCGCGCAGCAGTACCGAGGCCGGCAGCTTGCGACGACGGTCGATACGCACGAACACGCAGTCTTTCGGGTCGAACTCGAAGTCCAACCACGAACCGCGGTACGGAATGATCCGCGCGGAGTACAGGAGCTTGCCGGAGCTGTGCGTCTTGCCGCGGTCGTGGTCAAAGAACACGCCCGGGGAACGGTGCAGCTGGGAAACGATAACGCGCTCGGTACCGTTGATAACGAAGGTACCGTTCTCAGTCATCAGGGGGATTTCACCCATGTAGACTTCTTGCTCTTTGATGTCCTTGATCGCTTTGTTCGACGACTCTTTGTCGAAGATGATCAGACGGACTTTTACCCGCAAAGGTACGGCGTACGTAACACCGCGCAACACGCATTCTTTGACATCAA
This sequence comes from Pseudomonas sp. P7779, assembly GCF_013386315.1. Classification (NCBI taxonomy): domain Bacteria; kingdom Pseudomonadati; phylum Pseudomonadota; class Gammaproteobacteria; order Pseudomonadales; family Pseudomonadaceae; genus Pseudomonas; species Pseudomonas sp. P7779. Next base: position 97,153 of record NZ_JACARZ010000029.1, read on the forward strand.
ATGCCGGTTCGCCCAGGCGATAACCGACGTACTCCAGCGCAGCATTGCCGGAGTAGCTGATGATCGGGAAAACGGATTTGAAGGCCGCATGCAGGCCCACGTCGCGGAACTGATCTTTGGTCGCTCCCGCCTGCAAGAATTCACGATACGAATCCAGCTGGATAGCCAGAAGGTACGGGACATCCATGACGTCCGGCAACTTGCTAAAGTCCTTGCGGATACGTTTTTTCTCAGTATATGAGTAAGCCATCAGCGTTCCCCAGCTTGGTCACCTGCTTGTTTGGCCCCTCCCGACGGGAGCAGCCAGAAAATCTTGCAAACCCCATGGTTTGCGCCACCGCATCGGGTGGTTACAGCGCGTTATAGGCGACGACCGAGTCGATTGCCAATAACGGAAAAAGGCCGGTGGCAAGAGCCACCAGCCATCAGCCTTCAGCTTAACGCTTGGGCTGGAGACGCAAGGTCGATGCTTACTTCAGCTCGACTTTAGCGCCTGCTTCTTCCAGCACTGCTTTAGCTTTGTCAGCTGCGTCTTTCGACACTGCTTCCAGAACCTGGGCAGGGGCGCCGTCAACTACTGCCTTGGCTTCTTTCAGGCCCAGACCGGTCAGTTCACGTACTGCCTTGATCACGTTTACTTTCTTCTCGCCAGCTTCCAGCAGCATGACGTTGAATTCGGTTTGCTCTTCAGCAGCAACAGCGGCAACAGCTGGGCCAGCCGAAGCAGCGGCAGCGGAAACACCGAATTTTTCTTCGAAAGCTTTGATCAGCTCAACAACCTGCAGAACCGACATTTCAGCTACGGCGTTGAGGATATCGTCTTGGGAGATAGACATTGCTGTAATTCCTGAATTGGGGGACGGCCTACGCGGCCATCGAAATAAACAAAAATACGCGAGAGGAGATGCTCAGCCTTAGGCTGCGGCAGCTTCTTTTTGCTCGCGAACTGCGGCCAGAGTACGAGCCAACTTGCTGGTAGCGCCTTGAATCACGCTCATCAGCTGAGAAATAGCTTCGTTACGGGTCGGCAGTGTTGCCAGTACGTCGATTTGGTTAGCTGCGAGGAACTTGCCCTCGAACGCAGCTGCCTTGATCTCGAACTTATCCTGACCCTTGGCGAATTCCTTGAACAAACGGGCAGCAGCGCCAGGATGTTCCTTGGAGAACGCAATCAGGGTCGGGCCAGTGAACACGTCGTTGAGGACACTGTATTCAGTGTCAGCAACAGCGCGCTTGAGCAGGGTGTTACGTACAACACGTACGTATACGCCAGCTTCACGAGCCTCTTTACGGAGTCCGGTCATAGCGCTTACTGTCACACCACGGGCATCAGCCACGACAGCGGACAGAGCAGCTTTGGCAGCCTCGTTGACTTCAGCGACGATGGCCTTCTTGTCTTCGAGATTAATTGCCACGGGTTTAACTCCTGCTTGTTACCGTTTCATCTGGCCTGGGCCGGATGTCGTTTTGGTGTCTGATTCGGTAAGGAACCGGGAGCACCATCTGCGTAGGCTTGTGGTTTAAGACTTGCGTCGCCTACGGTCTTGGATAGCCCCCGCGAGGCAGGGACCCCAATCTTTCAATTGGCGCAATTACTTGCGCCAATTTGTGTCTTATACGTCCAGCGAGCCTTGGTCGATGACCAGACCTGGGCCCATAGTGGTGCTCAGGGTAACGCGCTTGACGTAGATACCTTTCGAGGAAGCTGGCTTGATACGCTTCAGATCAGCGATCAGGGCTTCAACGTTTTCCTTCAGCTTGACGGCATCAAAGCCGACTTTGCCAACGGAGGTGTGAATGATGCCGTTTTTGTCGGTGCGATAACGAACCTGACCAGCCTTGGCGTTTTTAACCGCGGTAGCTACGTCTGGAGTCACGGTGCCGACTTTAGGGTTAGGCATCAGACCACGTGGACCAAGGATCTGACCCAGCTGACCTACAACGCGCATTGCATCCGGGGAAGCAATTACGACGTCATAGTTCAGGTCGCCGCCTTTCATTTCGGCAGCCAGGTCGTCCATGCCAACGCGATCGGCGCCGGCGGCCAGAGCAGCTTCAGCTGCTGGGCCTTGGGTGAAGACAGCTACACGTACGGTCTTGCCAGTACCGTGTGGCAGCACAGTAGCGCTACGAACGACCTGGTCGGATTTACGTGGGTCAACGCCCAGGTTTACAGCAACGTCAACAGACTCGCTGAACTTGACAGTCGACAGCTCGGTCAGCAGAGCAGCAGCGTCTACAAAATTGTAGGACTTGCCCGCTTCGATTTTGCCGGCGATAGCCTTTTGGCGCTTGGTCAGCTTAGCCATTACACACCCTCCACGTTAAGGCCCATGCTACGAGCAGAACCGGCGATGGTACGCACGGCTGCATCCATATCAGCTGCAGTCAGATCCGCGTTTTTGGTTTTCGCGATTTCTTCCAGCTGAGCACGGGTCACGGTGCCAACCTTAACGGTGTTAGGACGAGCGGAACCGCTAGTCAGACCAGCAGCTTTCTTCAACAGAACCGAAGCCGGGGTCGACTTGGTTTCGAAGGTGAAGCTACGGTCGCTGTATACAGTGATGATCACTGGAGTCGGCAGACCTGGCTCAATACCCTGAGTACGGGCGTTGAAGGCCTTGCAGAATTCCATGATGTTCACGCCGTGCTGACCCAGAGCTGGACCAACAGGTGGGCTTGGGTTGGCCTGAGCGGCCTTCACTTGCAGCTTGATGTAAGCGGTAATCTTCTTGGCCATGAGGCACTCCAATTACGGGTTCGAACGCCTCGAAAGGCTCCCCGGTTACTTGCGCGTTTATCCCAGTGACGACAAAACCCCACAGCCTAAGGCTGCGGGGTTGGGATGCTTGCTCAGCTAGACTTTTTCGACCTGGCTGAACTCTAGCTCTACCGGAGTAGAGCGACCGAAAATGAGCACTGCCACTTGGATCCGGCTCTTTTCGTAGTTAACTTCTTCGACGGTGCCGTTAAAATCAGCGAACGGACCATCTGTGACACGAACAACCTCACCCGGCTCGAACAACGTCTTCGGCTTGGGCTTGTCGCTACCATCAGCAACGCGACGCAGAATTGCTTCTGCTTCTTTGTCAGTGATCGGAGCAGGCTTATCAGCGGTACCGCCGATGAAACCCATGACGCGAGGAGTGTCCTTGACCAAGTGCCAAGTACCCTCATTCATGTCCATTTGAACCAGCACGTAGCCAGGGAAGAACTTACGTTCGCTTTTGCGTTTCTGGCCATTACGCATTTCAACCACTTCTTCAGTGGGAACCAGAATTTCGCCGAAGCCATCTTCCATGCCTGCCAGCTTTACGCGCTCTAGCAAAGAGCGCATGACATGCTTCTCGTAACCCGAGTAAGCATGCACAACGTACCAACGCTTAGCCACGGGACACCCTTAGCCAACAATCAAGGAAACAAGCCAGCCGAGCAGGGAATCAAGCCCCCACAACAGCAACGCCATAACCAGAACAACAGCCACCACGATCAACGTGGTCTGCGTGGTTTCTTGGCGAGTCGGCCAAACGACTTTACGGATCTCGGTACGAGCTTCCTTCACCAGGACCGCAAACGACTTGCCTTTTGCAGTCTGCAGGCCAACAAAGGCAGCAACAGCAGCAAGGGCGAGCAATGCGAGGACACGGTACAGGATTGGCGACCCAGAGTAGTACTGGTTGCCAACAACGCCTACAACCACAACAGCGACTACTACAAGCCACTTGAGCAGATCGAAGCGAGAGCCTTGAGCTTCAGCCTTAGGAGTCATCTATGAAGATCCTGTGAAAAGAAAGCCAGACACACCAAGTGAATCTGGCAGGTCAGGAGGGAATCGAACCCCCAACCTACGGTTTTGGAGACCGTCGCTCTGCCAATTGAGCTACTGACCTAAAACAAAATCAGGCCGACAATTATGCCGATCTGAAAAAGACTTTACAACAAAAAACCCCTGCAGACCTGAAACCTACCCAAACAAAACAGCAAGAGAGGGCACATTCAACCGGAGGTAGCTGTTAAAACAAAGGCAGATATTTTCATATCTGCCTTGTTATATGGAGCTCTTGAGCGGATTTGAACCGCTGACCTCACCCTTACCAAGGGTGTGCTCTACCAACTGAGCTACAAGAGCGAAACAACTTGCACAACCTGCAAACTTGGAGCGGGTAGCGGGAATCGAACCCGCATCATCAGCTTGGAAGGCTGAGGTTCTACCACTAAACTATACCCGCGGAGCTTGCAGCTCACGCTAAAATGGTGGAGGGGGAAGGATTCGAACCTTCGAAGTCGTAGACGTCAGATTTACAGTCTGATCCCTTTGGCCGCTCGGGAACCCCTCCTAAGCGAGCCGGCATTCTACATCATGCCAGCCTTCTGTCAAGCATTTTCTCATTAAAAAATATGAGGTTAGCTGCGTTGACCTTCACTTCACCCTGTCAACCTAGAAGGTCTTCACTGCGAAGCGGGCGCCATTCTATGCAAACTATTCGAAGGTTGCAATGCCTTCGCACGGCATTATTTTATGTTTTAACTCATTGAATTCATTAGCAAGGTTTTCAAAGGGCAGATCATCGGCCAGACGCCTGCTTTCAGGGGCCACTCGCAGCCAGTATCCCGACGCATCAGGCAGGTTCAGAGACTGCAGCCTGACCTTGATATCCAGGCTGGTGAGGCGCTGCTCAACGGACTGAGCCTCTTTCTGATCAGGCAAACCGCCGATATACAAGCACGTCGCCTGCGCATCAGGCGCTTTTGCCCTGTCTCGCCGAACCATCGCATCAGCCGATTCGCTCAACAGGCGGATATCTTGCTGAGAACCACGATAGAGAGCCAAAGGCGTGACATCTTTAGCGCGCAGAGGGGCCTCCTGCTGATGCCAGATGTAATAGAAGACATTGAGGACCAGCAAAAGCAGAAACAGCCAACGCATAAAAACCTCAGGACAAAGGGCACGCCATCGCCAAGCCAACAAAAACCAGATCAGGGACAAGCCTACCGTGAGGCACAGCGTCAGCCACGAGCTCAGCGTCCCCACCGGTAAGGAAGACGGTAAAATCGCTCCCCCAATAGCTTCGAGCCAACTCCAGCTGGGTCAACACAAAGCCCCTCAGCATCAGCGTACAGCCGCGCTCTACCGCCTCCACAGTTGTGCGCCCTGGAGACAGCGCCTCAAGAGCCCGTTCAGCGGCGATATCGTCATAGCGTATTTTGCGGGTATGTGTTCGAAGCTGATTACGCATCAGCGGCATCCCCGGACAAATGAAACCGCCGAGATGCTCACCGTCTGCGGAAATGAAGTCTGCTGTTGCGGCGGTGCCAAAATCGAGCACCAGGCACGCGCCCGACGCCAGCTGAAACCCACCCAGCATCGCGAGCCAACGATCCAGTCCCAGGCGCTCGAAATCTTCGTACCCGTTCCGCACCCCACCCATCTGCCTCGCCGAAGCAGCACACAGCACCTTGACGCCAAATGCCTCGACCAGGGTAGCGACCAGTTGACTCGTCTCATCCGAAGCGCGAACACTCACCAGCCGGCAGTCTTTTAACGCGAGCCCCGTGAGCGCGAACAGGCTGTCGATCAGCGAGGCATCCGACCCAACGACACCTTCGGCAAAGATACGAGCCTTATCCGACTCAAGTACCCGCCATTTGATAAAGCTATTCCCACAGTCGAGCTCAAGAATCATCACGCAACCTCAGGCTTAGCTCACCACCGCTATATACTTTCTCAACACCATCCACGCTCAACCGTAATGCACCTTGCCCATCGACCCCCAGTACCACGCCGTCAATCTGGTTCACGCCCGCGATGAGCGATACAGGCCGGCCCTGCCATAAATGGCTTTGCTCCCACTCACCCTGAATTGCCGAAAAGCCAGATGCCTGGTGACGCTCAAGATAAGCCTGCAGCTGCACTCCAAGACGCGCTACCAGGTAGTTGCGATCAACAGCACTGCCGCTCTCCAACTGTACGGAGCTCCATTGCTGATCGACCTCATCCGCCTTCTGCATGTTCACGTTGATGCCGATACCAATAACGACGTGACAGACGTCAGCGGGATCCCCGACCAGTTCCAGGAGAATTCCGGCGATCTTTTTCTGCCCGACCAAAACGTCATTTGGCCACTTCAACCCTGCACCACGAACACCCGCGTCGCGCAGCGCCTGCATAACTGCAAGTCCGACCACCAGGCTTAGCCCTTCCAACTGACGCATGCCGCCTTCGATCCGCATCACAAGGCTGTAGTAGACGTTTTGAGCGAAAGGACTGACCCACTTTCGTCCGCGCCTTCCCCTGCCTGCAGTTTGCTGTTCTGAAAGCACAAGAAATGGCGCAGTGCGACCCGATTCAATCAGCCGCAATGCCTCGGCATTGGTAGAGTCAATGGAGTCAGAGATATGAACAGGCCATGCAGGAACAGGTACATGCCGAGCTATTTCATCGGCACTTAACAGTATCAGGGGCGCAGCCAACTGATACCCCCTGCCGCGCACTTTATGGATAGGTAGACCCAATTCCGCCTCGAGATGCTGAAGCTGCTTCCATACAGCACTGCGACTGACACCCAAGGCAGCACCGAGCGCCTCCCCGGAGTGGAATCGACCATCTTTTAGAAGTTTCAACAACGTCAGCATGCAGGTCTCGCCTCACAATGAGGCACGCATGATAGCCATGCATTAGGCCATTGCATAGAAAGGCAGGACGTTAGCATTGAAGATGCTTGAAATTCGACCGCCCAAATTTTCCGACCGCCCAAAACAAAACCCCTGACTGCGTAAGCAATCAGGGGTTCTGGAATTTAATCTTGACGATGACCTACTCTCACATGGGGAAACCCCACACTACCATCGGCGATGCATCGTTTCACTGCTGAGTTCGGGATGGGATCAGGTGGTTCCAATGCTCTATGGTCGTCAAGAAATTCGGGTACTGAGTCGCGGCCAGCTGGCCTCGCTTCAGCAAATT